>CAZLZM010000224.1:0-1009 GCA_964563995.1 uncultured Nitrosopumilales archaeon | reverse complement strand
AGATGTTAAAGTCTATGAACCAAGAAGCCTCGCCTTTTAAGGTGGGGTAGCTCACACCCTAACAGTTATCCCATTCTCTGCTAAATAATGTTTAATATCCATTATTCTATAATAGCCATAATGGAAGATAGATGCAGCAAGGGCAGCATCAGCATCTGTATGCTTAAATAACTCAAGCATATGCTCAGGCTTCCCTGCACCTCCAGATGCTATAACAGGTATGTTAACAGCTTTACATACTCTATCTATTAATTCAATATCGTAACCATCTTGAGTGCCATCCTTATCTATGCTTGTTAATAGTATCTCCCCTGCACCTAAGCGCTCAACCTTCTTAGCCCAATGAACAGCATCAAGCCCAGTTGGCTTCTTCCCCCCGTATATATAAACCTCGTAGAACCCTTTAGCATTGCACTTTGCATCTATAGCTACTACTATGCATTGCTTACCAAATACATCCTTTAATATGCTTATAATATCTGGCTTGTGTACTGCTGCTGTATTGACTGATACCTTATCTGCCCCAGCAAGTAATATCCTTCTAGCATCTTCCAAACCCCTTATACCTCCTCCTACTGTAAATGGTATGTCTATTGCCTTTGCTATACCCTTAACCACATCAACCATAGTATCCCTATGCTCTTGACTAGCAGTTATATCCAAGAATACAAGCTCATCTGCACCCTCTCTGCTATAGTATGATGCAAGCTCTACAGGATCTCCAGCATCCCTTATATCCTTAAAGTGTACACCTTTTACTACCCTACCCTTATCCACATCCAAGCATGGTATTATCCTTTTTGCAAGCAATCCACTAAAGTCTAATACTAGATACAATATATTTTTATATAAGAACGAAAACCTCGCCTTTTAAGGCGGGGCTGATACTATACAAATAAATACCATATAAGAGAAGTAACAATAATAATGCAACAAGTATTAAACTACAAGTATAGACTATATCCTAATAAACTATATGAAGAAAGGTTAGAGTCTAACCTAGAAGCAT
>CAZLZM010000223.1:0-1046 GCA_964563995.1 uncultured Nitrosopumilales archaeon | reverse complement strand
CCCATAGAGGCTATTACTTAGCCCTCCATACCCCAACGTAGCGTAGAACCTACACCAGCTATCCCCTTATATCCATCCCTTAACACAGATAATACACACTCCGCGCGAATGACCGATGAGGCCCCTGCGGTGGGCTGAGCTGGGGCGGGCGCGTGCGGAGCGTCCGAGGACGGGGTTCGACAGGTACCCCGTCACCCGAGGGCTGGGAGCCGGATTGCCTGGCCCAAGGCCCCAGACATTCACACGGGGTTTAGCCGAAGCCGGCGATGGATAGGAATGGTCCGTGACGGAGGAGGGGCTCCCCGGAGGGTGAGAAAGCCATGCACCACACCCGGAAACCTCGCCCAGGGAACCCCAGAGAATAGACCATCAAGCCCAATTATATGGTTTCATGGATGACGGGGCCTTTTTCTCCGTCTATGCTGGGCTTCCGCGCCCGGGTTGAAGCCACCCGCCCAAAAGCCGCAAAACATAACCCTCTGCGGACCGGGGATGCGGAGAAGAGGCGGCTAAAAACCCGGGACAAAGATTAACCAACAAACCCATCACCAAAACCACCACCCCATACACGCCTGAAACAAGGCGTCCACCCCATTGATATGATTGTGGGGTGGCGGGGGTGGTTGGCTGGCTCGCGCCTTGTCCCATGCCCTTGTGCTGGGGCAGCGCAGCTGCTGCCCTTGTGCGCGGCTGCGTCATCCTGCGTCCTGCACACCGGCCACCCCGGCTGGGGTCTGCCCTTGTGCGGCCCCGTCGCGAGCCTGCATGGAGGCTTCTATGCGGGCTACGGTGTGTGGGCAGGCCTCTCCTGCCCTTGTGCGGCGGTCGTCTGCAGGTGGGCGCTTGAGGCTGATGACAGGGATGTCTCCAGCACCATGCATGTGTCTGGTCTGCCCTTGTGCGGCCAGCTGTGTATGGGGAGCCTTCCTGCCCTTGTGCGGTTGGCTCCAGCAGGAGACACCCAAGCAGATGGTTCAGATGCTCCGCCAAAGGAAGCTCTTGGAGCCTTGTTCTCCATGGGAGAGGCATGGTGTCTCTTCCATGGG
>CAZLZM010000222.1:0-1108 GCA_964563995.1 uncultured Nitrosopumilales archaeon | reverse complement strand
GAGCCGCGGTGAGATACATAAAGCTTATCTATATCTATCTTCCCTCCATAGCCTCCCTAGCAAGCATGGCGCCTTGTACCATATTCCTTAACTTATTTATCGCTACTTCTCTACTTCTAGTCCTTAGTCCACAGTCAGGGTTAACATATATCTTCTCAGCACCAAGTATGTTAGCAGCATAGAGTATCCTATCCCTAACCAACCCTGCGCTCTCAATGTTATTAATATGAACATCAAGTACGCCTAAGCCTATCTCTTTGTTATAACCATACTCTTTGAACTCCTTAAGTACTCTATATCCTTTCCTTGAATCATCATCCAACCCATTATTCCATGTATCTCTGTTAGCAAACTCTAAAGCAAACTGATGTACATCTATATCCATAGCATATGGTATAAGTGCTCTATACTCATTCCCACTATAGCATATATGCATTATGAACTTTGCATCTATACCCTTAATGCACTCGTTTGTTGCTTCAACAACTAAAGGCATCTCAGATGGGTGTGTGGTAGCAGCTGGTTCATCTATCTGTATAATCTTTGCGCCATGCTTAACTAGATCAAGTATAAGTGGTCTTACTACACTTCTAGCAAGTTCCATTACAAAATCCTCCTTACTATTGTAGTACTCATTGTATGACCAATCTGCAAGTGTATATGCCCCAGTTATAGGAATCTTTACGTCCTTCTTTGCATGCTCTTTAACGAATAAGAACTCTTTTAGATGATAATTCTCTCTAAGCATTACTCTATTTAAGCATCTAGCCTTCTTATAGTACTTGTTATCGAAGCTCCTAACCTCCCCAGCAAAGACAAAACCGTTAATATGCCTTATAGGATACTCATACATCTCAACCCTCCTAACCTCTCCATCATACACTATATCCAAGCCTATATCCTCTAATAGTTTTATATTCAGGAATGCTGCATCATTCCTAGTCTTCTCCTTCTCCTCTTCGCTAACCTTATTCTTTTTTACATACTCTAATAGCCACGCAGGCTTCCTTAACGAGCCTATCTCTTGGCAAAGGAATAGCATATCTAAATGCTTAACATACATAGAAATAAACCTTCCTCTATATCCCTCTAGATAATAATAGAGAAT
>CAZLZM010000221.1:0-1133 GCA_964563995.1 uncultured Nitrosopumilales archaeon | reverse complement strand
CTCCTGGAGGAGGGTGTTGCACAAGCGCTGGAGTTCGCCCGCCGGGGTAAAAGCGTGCTTGTGGTGGCGAACACTATCCGCGATGCGCAAACGTTCTACGAGCGCCTCCGGGACGAAGGGTGGGAAAAGCGAGAGCTGCTCCACGCCCGCTTCATCTTCCGTGACCGGCAGCAGAAGGAAGCCCGCATCAGCAGCCCCGAACCCGGAAGCGTCTTCGTTGCCACGCAGGTTGTGGAAGTAAGCCTCGACATCTCCTACGACGTGCTCGTAACCGAGATTGCCCCGGTGGATGCACTCGTACAGCGCATGGGGCGCGTCAACCGGCGAGGGGAAGCACCACCTGTCCCCGTCATCGTGTACACACGCTGGGGTGAAGGCAGCCGGCGCGTGTACGGCGAAGAGATGCTCTCCTGGAGTCGGGAGATTCTCGCCGAACTTCCCGCAGAGCCTACCGATGCTGATTTAGCCCGGGCAACGCACGCGCTCTACGCCCATGTCATAGCCACCGACGACTGGCAGGAAGAGCTTCACGAGGGGCAAGAGACGCTTGAGTTTGTGCAGCGCACACTCGGCTGCTACACGATTGATCTGGCAGACGAGGAGCTGCGCCAGCGCTTCACAGCACGGCGCGGCATGGTCTCTGTTGAGGTCGTGCCCGCGGAATTTCTCAACGAGGCGTATGAACTCAAAGCGCGAGGCGAGGGCTGGCGGATTGTGGAGCTTTTGGTGCCCGTGCCGATTTGGTGGGCAAAGGCGCTGCCCGCTGCCTTCGGGGCGGTGTCAGACCTGGGGCTTGTCCAGATACTGCTCCCGTACGATTCTGAACTCGGGCTCCGCTTGCCTGCCGAAGGAGAGCTCTTTGGGACAGGGGTGATCCTGGAGTGATCAGAGGCGCTTCTCGTGGGGAGAGCGCCGACCTTCGAGCACGGGGCTTTGATGGGGAATAACGAGCTCGCTATAGAGCGGCTCTGCAAAGAGCTTCTGCACCGGAGAGTAACCGGGTGCGAAGACGCGCTCTGAGGCTCTCCCATTCGGGGGCTGCCGGGGAAGCAAACTCAGTGGGACAATACCTCGTCCGCTGTTCCCAGCTATGTAGAACACAGCGGGAGTTCGCTATGATGCGGAATCTACCG
>CAZLZM010000220.1:0-1173 GCA_964563995.1 uncultured Nitrosopumilales archaeon | reverse complement strand
GCCGGGAGAAGGCCACCAGCAACATCACCACCAACGTCGGCCTGATGGCCCTGGCGGCCGCCATCTATCTTTCCGTGATGGGCAGGCACGGGCTCCGTCAGGTGGCCTCGCTCTGCTATCATAAGGCTCACTACCTGGCGGGGCGGATCGCGTCCCTTCCGGGCTACGAGGTCTGGCGCGAGCATCCCTTCTTCCATGAGTTTGTGGTCCGAACCCCGCGCCCGGTTGCCGAGATCAACCGCATCCTTTACGAGGACTATCAGATCCTGGGCGGCTACGACCTGGGCCAGGCGGATCCAGAGCTGGCCGGCCATATGTTGCTGTGCGCTACGGAGATGAACACGCGGGAGGAGCTGGACGCGCTGGTGGAGGCCCTGGGCGAAATCGGGCCGGCCCGTGAGGGCTGAAGACGGGGTCAGGGAGGATCGGCTCCCTCAGCGTCTGACTTCCCGGACGCTGCTTCAAACCCAGGCCGGAGGTGTGAGATGCCGGAGCCTCTGATTTTTGAATACTCCGTTCCCGGTCGGCGGGGCGTGGAGATGCCCGAGCCGGATGTCCCGGAGGCTCCTTTCCCGGAAGGGTTCCTTCGCGAGGATCTTCCCCTCCCGGAAGTGAGCGAGGTGGATGTGGTCCGTCATTTCCTCCGCCTCTCCCAGATGAACTATGGAGTGGACAAAGGCTTCTACCCCCTGGGCTCCTGCACCATGAAATACAATCCCAAGATCAACGAAGAGATGGCCCGGCTTCCCGGCTTCGCCCAGCTTCATCCTTATCAGGATCCCGAAACGGTGCAGGGCGCTCTGGCCCTGATGTATCACCTCCAGGAATTCCTGAAGGAGATCGGAGGGTTTGCTGCGGTCTCCCTTCAGCCAGCGGCGGGCTCCCAGGGCGAACTGGCCGGGATCCTGATGATCCGGGCATATCACCGGGACCGTGGGGAGGGGAAGAAGCGGATCAAGATGCTGATTCCGGATTCCGCCCATGGCACGAACCCGGCCTCCTCGGCCATGGCCGGCCTGCGGGTGGTCAACATCCCATCGGACCGGCGGGGGAACATCGATCTGGAGGCTCTGCGCAGGGAATGCGATGAGACCGTGGCGGGCCTGATGATCACCAACCCCAACACCCTGGGGCTCTTCGACGAGAACCTGATGGAGGCCATTGAGCTCGTCC
>CAZLZM010000219.1:0-1185 GCA_964563995.1 uncultured Nitrosopumilales archaeon | reverse complement strand
GTGTTGGTATGACAACTGTTACAAGCTTGTTTATATCTATTGCATACTTAGTCACTATACCTTCTTCATTAATCTTACTATCATCTGTAGCAACCGCAGTAGCAGCAGCGGTAGTTGTTACATCAATGGAATCACTACTCTTCTTACTCTCTATCATTAAAGCTCACCCCTATCTCTTGAATAGTTATCTATAAGAGTATCACTTACTATTATACTGTTACTATCATTATTATCATTACTTATGTCTGATATCTTTTTATGCAGTCTTAAATACTCTATACCTTTGTTGGTTGTAAAGTAAATCTGTTTTGATCTAACACTTTTACCACTATCACCTTCACGAACCTCTAACAATCCATTGTTAATTGCATAGTTAAGGTAATTTTTAAGTTGGTTAAAGTTTAGTTCGTTATCATACATTATCCTTGTCTTGCTAGATCCATGTAATGCACTAATGAGTATACCTGTGAGTATATCCTCCCTTTTTCTCTTGCTCTTTCCACCAGAACCCTGCTTCATAATTTCTCTATAATATAGAGAGATCTATAATATAAATACAGATGTTACTTATGTTATGTAATTGGTGTTATATAATATGTAAAACATATTTTATTTTACTTTTACCTCTTCTTTAATCTCACTATAATACTCTTCACATCTTGAATAAAGGGTAGAAGGATCAAAGTTAAGAATACAGAGTGGAGTAGAATTATGTATGGTATATTATCAACTATGCTTATCCTTCTAACCATAACATGCCCTGTTATAAATATACCAAAATCAGATAGAGATATCAGTGAGCCTAGTATTGGTATTACTGTTATTATACTTAGCAATCTCATAATCATGCTCTTTCTTGCAATAGTATTATCATATTTTAATATCAGTACTGCCATTGCAGCAACACCTATGAACTCCGCTGTTATATTTGTACTAGAGGTTAATGGTAGTCTAAGCCCTAGTTCATACTCTAATGGCCATAGAACCCTTGTGCTTGCAACAACTATATCCCCTAGCATTATATGCTGTATAACTGCTACAAAGTAAGGCAGACTACGCCTCCTATATACTATGAATAATGGGATGAATACTATAGCCCAGAATATTATGCTATGGGTTATTGATCTATGCCTTATCCCTAGTTCATACAGAAGTATATCCGCATCTGGTACCATACCTAAGAGC
>CAZLZM010000218.1:0-1210 GCA_964563995.1 uncultured Nitrosopumilales archaeon | reverse complement strand
CAGAAGGTAAGTGCTGCAGGAATGACAGTAGTAATAATAAAATATAAAAATTACATATAAATGATTAACATACAGTAAGAGTAAATTAAATAAAATTAAATCGTTAGATGATCAAGATATTATAACTACTAATCGTGTTAAATCAAAATAAATTGTTAATTATTACCATCAATATCAATGACTTAATCTCGTAAGCTTCAACCTTAGATCTGCAAGCTCCTGAGGGCTCAACCTAACCCAGTTACCGCCGCTCCTCTCTATAACTATATAGCCATGTTTACGCTCACTTGGATAGACTCTAATATAAGCACCATCACTTCTGGTAAACTCGTACCTCTTCCCTGAAGAGGCTTTATCGATAGCAACTATGAACTCAGCAACATCCTTTGTAGTAGGTATTGCTACTCCTCCTCCACCACCAGTAGGTAATGTGCCTCCCCTTGCCCCACCTTCATCACTTGCCCTTATTACCCATCCATTACCATCCAACTTTGTAACATCTACTGTCATGGATTCAACTCATTAAGAGAAAGTTATAAAGCTTTTTACTTCATATACGCTTATCTGATCTCATTTGCATATCATACTAAAATAAAATTAGAGTAATATTTATGATAATGACATAATTATTAACAATATGCTAAGGGAGAGAGCTCTGATGATAAGTGATGATGATGTTACCAATGTAGAGATGCTTAAGAGACTTAGGGCAATGATAGTAACACAGATGCTTCCTCCACATAGGTACGATGGTATTCTTACATTAAATGATAAGGAAATTACATTCGATGGAAAAGACCTGTTAGATAATAACAGGTTTAGATTAGTTATACCATTAAACAGTATAATGGATATACATCTAGGATACGATGAGAAGTTCATAGGTAAGGATAGTAAGGGTAAGAGTTACCAATTACTACCTATAAGGGTAAGGTACAGATTAGACCTTACTAATAAGATGATATACATATTCCCAGAGTATAAGGGTCTGTTCAGATCAAGTAGTAGTGAGGAGGTATACAAGATACTGCTTAATTTATTAAATACAGAAAGGAGTAACCAATCCATTATGTAACTGCAGTTAAATAAAACGAATAATTGATACCGATTAAAGGTTTTATCTTAGCTTGATAATACTATCAAGGGCATACGATGATGATACTAGCCCTTCTGAGCATTGATGAGGATCTTGAGTGCTGAGATGCCCAAA
>CAZLZM010000217.1:0-1254 GCA_964563995.1 uncultured Nitrosopumilales archaeon | reverse complement strand
CGTTTATTCAGGTGCTGGTTGACTCTCGCGACGGCTCGGCTAACATTTTTCTCCGCAGGTTCGTGATTAAGCCCGGCGGCGAAATACCCGCCCACAGCCACCCCGACATGGAGCATGTCCAGTATGTTTTGCGGGGTGAGTATGAGGTTGTTCTTGACGGCGTGGTGCATAA
Organism: uncultured Nitrosopumilales archaeon; assembly: GCA_964563995.1. GTDB lineage: Archaea > Thermoproteota > Nitrososphaeria > Nitrososphaerales > Nitrosocaldaceae > JBBIQH01. The sequence goes on along the minus strand of CAZLZM010000217.1, from coordinate 1,082 downwards.
GGTTAAGTCGGGCGATGTCTTGTTTATTCCAGCTAAGACTGTTCACAGCTATCGGAACACGGGGAAAGAGGATGCGGAGTTTCTCTGCGTGATAAGGGGAGGGCCCTATGAGACCAAGTGGGTGGATGAAGGGGCTTCACGCTGCTGAGACAGGGCCTCGAGCCTTTTCCACCTCTCCTCAACCTCTTGTTTAAGCCTCTGCAGCAGCTCCGCGTTCTCGGGCCTCAGCAACGTTCTGTACCTGTTCTGTAGGCTGAGAAATTCCTCAAGCGGCTTGGGACGTGCCACGAAATAGTTGATTTTGCAGCGACCTAGTCGAGATATCGTCTCAACCTTGAATCAAAGACAGGCAAAAGAGGAAAAGACGTGCTAGGCCGTAGGCCCATCTAAAGAAGCCCAGACGATAGCACCAAATGGGAAAAGGAGTAACGAATATGAGGATTTGGTTCACATAATGAAAACCTGTGTGACCAAGGATAGTTTACCAACCACGATACCCCTAGAAATCGTAAGGAAGCTTAGGCTCAGCCTTAACGTGAGAGATTCGTGAAATCAGAGGCCGCAAGATAGCGCTTATAAGGCAGCTCGAACAATACATGTGTGTATGGAGAAGGTGGTTATTGTTTCTCTAAGCGAGAAGGAACTTAGGCGTTTCGCTGAGGAAGAGATCAGAAGACATTTGAAGATTTTTGATGAGCTCGCTAAACTTTGAAGAGGAGATCATATAGACGGCCATCTATTGAGAATGCTCTTTTTCTACATCAAATAGTTGAAAAACATGGTGCTGAAAAAGGATATTTAAGAAACTTACTCGAGGCTTGTCTTGACTATCCTTTCATAACAACTCATGGGTACACTCCCCATAAAGATATTTTCACTAAAGCAGCAGCCTTGTTATATGCAGTAATAACTTTCCATCCCTTCGTTGACGGAAACAAAAGAACCGCTCTGCTCTTAACCTCTCTATTTTTAGCACTAAACGGTTATCAATTTGAATATCCACCTGATACCGTAGAAAAGACGATAGCCATAGCGAAAAGAGAACTTGAGATACCTATGATAGCTACTTGGTTAAAATCAAA
>CAZLZM010000216.1:0-1268 GCA_964563995.1 uncultured Nitrosopumilales archaeon | reverse complement strand
CAAAGACCCATCGCTGTTGGAATGGGTCCCACTTTGGTCTGGCTCTAAACTTTACCCTCCTTCCATCATCATAGGTGCGCCAGCACATATCGTTAATACATCTGGTATTGCACCTAATTTGACCCGGCACCTTTGATGGCTTTGGCGGAAATGGGTCCTTGGCATAGGAGACCCCACCCAAAAACAAAAGACCAAACAAGGCAAAAACCCCAAACACCCTCATGGCTTACACCTCCTATTAAAATCTCATATTACAAGCCTCCTGATCCCCCATATCACAAGCCCTTTTAAAGTATTCGGAAGCTTTCTTTAAGTTTTTTGGAATGCCAATGCCCTCTTTATACATATATCCAGCGTTATAGCAGGCAGTAGCATTCCCATCTTGCAAGATCTTTCATACAGGCTTATAGCCTTTTTATAATCTTTTTTAACACCCAAGCCATTTTCATACATATATCCAAGGTTGTTGCATCCACCTTCACCTCCCATTTGGCAGGCTTTTTGGAAATACTCTAAAGCTTTTTTATAATCCTTTGGAACACCCAAGCCATCTCCATACATCATTCCAAGGTTGTTGCATCCAAGCCAACTTCCCATCTGGCAGGCGTTTTGATAATATTCCATAGCCCTGTAGTAATCCTTTTTAACACCCAAGCCATTTGCATACATCCATCCAAGGTTGTTGCATCCAGTCTCATTTCCCATCTGACATGCTTTTTGGTAGTATTCCATAGCCTTTCCATAGTCCTGTAGAACACCCAAGCCATCCATATACATCGCCCCAAGGTTGTTGCACCCTCTACTATCTTCCTTGTTGCACATGTCTTGGTATATCTCCACAGCCCTTCTGTAGGCTTGCCTTGCCTTTTCTTTGTCTTCCATCACACCCAAGCCCCTCTCATACATCCGGCCAAGATACTCACACCCACTTCCCTCTCCCATATCGCAAGCCTTCCTATACAGCTCCACAGCCCTTGTGTAGTCCTGCACAACACCAGTGCCATGGAAGTATAAATTGCCTAAAGCAAAGCACCCAAGCCCCTCTCCCAGCTGGCAGGATTTTTCAAAAAGCTCCCTTGCCTTTGAGTAATCTTGCTGTATACCTTTGCCTGTATCATACATATGCCCAAGCTCATAGCAAGCCAAGGCGTGGTCCTTTTGGCAGGCTTTTTGGAACAGGTCCCTTGCCTTGTCATAGTCAAGCTCCACGCCCTTTGCAGTTGTGTAGGCAAGGCCAAGCTGGTAGCAACTCTCCGCATCTCCCTTTT
>CAZLZM010000215.1:0-1277 GCA_964563995.1 uncultured Nitrosopumilales archaeon | reverse complement strand
AACAGCAGAACCAAACATACATATAGTTAAGGAGTACAGATCTATACCAAAGATGCCTGGCATGATAGGTGGTATGCGATAATAGTAATTAAAAATGAGAATAATAAATAGAGTATATAATATGTCATGAACGTATATATAGGTACTCAAGGTTTTCCAGTTACTGCTAGAGGCAAGGGCATAAAGGCAGCACTATATAGATTGAATGAGCTTGGTTTAAATGCTCTTGAACTTGATTTTGTTCATGGTATCTACTTAAGCCGTGAAGAGCTAGATACTTTAAGTGTACTTGCAAAGGATCTTGGTATAAGGCTATCTATACATGCTCCATACTACATAAACCTATGCTCTGAAGATAAGGGCGTTGTTGAGAGATCAAAGAAGAGGATACTCAAGTGTGTTGAGATAGCAGATGCTATAGATGCTGATGCCATTGCTATACACTCTGCATCATATGGCAAGTACACTAAAGAGCAAGCATACAACATAGTTAGAGAGAACTACCAACAGATAGTAGATAGCATTAAGAAGATGGGCATAAAGAGCATAACTCTAGGAGTTGAGACCATGGCTAAGACAAGCCAATTTGGTACACTAGATGAACTCCTTAGGTTATACAGAGATTTGGATGGTTGGGTTAAACCTTATGTAGACTTTGCTCATATATTTGCTAGGAACAATGGTAGAATAGATTATGCTAAGATACTCGATCTGCTTACCTCGCATGGTATAAGGCATATAAACTCACACTTCACAGGATTGGCAAGGAAGGGATACAGATACGTTGATCTACATATACCCATAAGCGAACCAGCATTTGAGCCTTTAGCACTAGAGATAGTAAGGAGGAACTTAAGCATAACTATAATATGTGAATCTCCATTGTTGGAGCTTGACTCCCTAAGGATGAAGAGTATAATAGAATTCATAAGTATGGATGTTAACTCTCACTAATATTATATTAGACTTTATATAAGTTAATAAAAGAACGAAAACCTCGCTTTTTAAGGCTGGGATGATACTACATTAACAAATAAATACTATATAAGAGAAGTAACAATAATAATGCAACAAGTATTAAACTACAAATATAGACTATATCCTAATAAACTGTATGAACAAAGGTTAGAGTCTAACCTAGAAGTATGTAGATTCCTATATAACCACTTCATAGAACAAGGATATGATAATGAGTATGATATGAACCTACATATTACTGAGTTAAAGGATGCTTATCCTGAGTTGAATAATTACCATTCTAAGATGTTACAGATGGT
>CAZLZM010000214.1:0-1344 GCA_964563995.1 uncultured Nitrosopumilales archaeon | reverse complement strand
GATAATACTTTGATAATACTTTTAATACTTTTACTTTGAAGAAAAAAAGTCCATCAGCTTAAGCTTAAGAGGATTGCAAAGTTTAGTTTAAAGAATAAGCACTTTTCTTTTCTTTTAATAGTTTTAATCATTCAATATTATAGCTTTTTATTTAATATAGGGGTGGAGGGACTCGAACCCTCATGGGGTAATTTACCCCTGGGGATTTTAAGTCCCCTGCGTCTGCCAGTTCCGCCACACCCCCTTCAAGATTAAAATTATATTTAAAAGAGCTCAAACATCTCCTATATAGAGAATTTTTTGGTTCCTCAATCTCATCTTCCCTCTTCTGCTTTTATCACCTCATAAACAAGGCTTGAGATATTTATATCTTTAAACCTCTGAGCCACTTTCTTTATGAATTTCTCTCTCCATTCTCCTATTCCCTTCGTCCTTGCTTCCTTAACGTAAATCCGGATTTCCTCAAGACTTTTGCTCTCTATTTTGAACAATGGTACTGAATATTTTTGAGTGATTTTCTCATTTGCGTAAACCCAGAATGGCAGTGGAACCAATCTAAATCCACCCCATCTTATCAGGGGTGGATATCTATCTGTTATGGCCAGCTGTAAATAGCTGGTGAGGGGGACTATTACGCTAAGATCTCCTTCCTTCCTCATCACACATACATACTCCGGAGGCATCATCAAAAAGAGTCTGACCTGTCCTTCTTCAGAAGGTTCCCTTTCTTCCTTTACTTCAAACACTTCCTCTCCAATACCAATACTCTTCACATACCCCTTGTAAAGTCTCTCTTGGAGTAGTTCACTTATGTTTTCCTTCCCTATGTACATAATTCTTATACCTCCTTTTTGTGGGACTAACCCCCTTTGACGGGTCGTTGTCCCTTTATATCAGTTCTTGTTTCAGTTCTTGTTATTTTTTGTTATTTTCTTTTTTTCGGAATTTCTGAATTCTTCTATCTTAAGATAGAGTCTATTCAATTTCCTGTCGACGATTGATGCGACGTAATACATGAAGATCCTCAAAGCAACCGGTGCGATCAATCCATAGAAGACGAATGCTGCAACTCCCAATCCTCGATTGTTATTGCAAAAATCTTCACTGTTAATTGATGGATAAAGCAGCTGCAAAATCAAAAGAGGTATGCCCAATGAGAGAATGAAAAGCACACCTGCGGTAAATGTCAGCATGCACGCTATGATGTTGAATAATCTCTCTACCTCCCACCACCTCATGTGGGAGAGCCTTTCGGAAATCTTTCGTAGAATAAATTCTTCTATTTTTTTTCTCATCTCCTTCTTACCTCCTCTTTTTAATCACCTTCATAATATATATTATAGG
>CAZLZM010000213.1:0-1372 GCA_964563995.1 uncultured Nitrosopumilales archaeon | reverse complement strand
ACCATAGGATGCTCATATAACAGATGCTCGTTCTGCTCCATGTATAGGAGCAAGAGGTATAAGGAGAAACCATGGGAGGAGATAAAGGCTGAGATAGATTATGCATCTAAAGCTTATCCAAACACTAGGAGGGTATTCCTTGCTGATGGTGATGCTCTTAATATAAAGAGCGATTATATGCTTAGAATACTTGAGTATCTTTACAGATCTTTTCCTTTGCTTGAGAGAGTATCATGCTATGCTATGCCTAAGAACTTATTACAGAAGAGCAAGGAGGAGTTAAGAATGCTCAATAGTGCAGGATTGAAGTTACTTTATATAGGTATAGAGAGCGGGTCTGATATCGTGCTTAGAAAGGTTACAAAGGGTGCAACATCTAAGGGCATAGTGGATGGTTGCATTAAAGCAAAAGATGTTGGAATTAAATTATCATGTATGCTTATACTAGGCTTAGGAGGGAAGAGGTATAGTAATGAGCATGCTATGGAGAGTGCAAGAGTGGTATCTTTGATCGTTCCAGATTACTTGGCAGCACTAACACTCATGCTTGATGATATTGTTAAACAAGAGTTCTTAACTAAGTTTGGTGAACCATTTGAAGGATTAAGTGATAACGAGGTTTTAGATGAGTTGAAGTTACTTATTAAACATATACAACCAAGTAACGATGGGAAGATAGTGTTTAGAGCAAACCATGCATCTAATCCATATCCAATAAAAGGAATACTTCCAGATGATAAGGATAGGTTGATCTCACTTATAGATGAGTTAAAGGAGAGACCTAACATGTTAAGACCATACTACTTGAGGAGGTTCTAACATATGCCAATGATAAACTAAAATAAAGATTAATTAAGTATACTACCAATAATTAATACATGAGTTTTACTGCTATGCTTGATGATCTATATAATGAATTAGAGAGGAATAAAGATAGGTTATTGAAGATTAAGAGAAATGTAATGAAGTTATTCAATGAACTTAATTCTATAAGCGAGGATGTAGGCTTAAGATACGGGGTATTGCTTGTTGTAAGTCTATTCGATACTAATAAAGTTTTAGCATTTGATACCTATGGTAGAGAGAATGTTACAGTAGTTATAGATAAGTTTAGAAATAGGTTCCTTATACCAAAAGATGTTATTAAGGCTAAGGCAAAAGAAGTATTCAAAGATAAAGCTATAGAGATTATGGATGCTTTAGCTTATGAGAACAATGAAGGTGTAAAGATATTCTTTAAAGATGGTAGAATAGATGTACTTCCTGGCTCTTTCCATGTATGGAGGGTAATAGATGATGATGTTAAGTTATTCTGCGATTGGCTTATGAAGGAGTGTTATAAAGTTAATTATAAGAATAAATAAAATAATAA
>CAZLZM010000212.1:0-1478 GCA_964563995.1 uncultured Nitrosopumilales archaeon | reverse complement strand
TACCAGTAACAGGTAAAGCAGTGATAGAGATAAATGATATGGATCTTAACCTGAACCCCAATGCCAAGGACTTCTACACTATAACCTTCAATACTAGCAACTCTGCAACTGAAGACAACTCTGCAGACTTTAAGGGGTTGGCAAACCTCACGCTTAAGGCAAAGGGTGCTGGTATTAACTTCTCAGGTTCAGGTAACTCCTTGACTCTAAGCCTAGAGGAGACTGATAATAACACTGGCATTTTCAGAGGAGAGGTTGATATAAGCAAGATAAACAGTATCGTACCACTTGCAGATGGTGACAAGATAACTATAGAGTACACAGATAATACAGAAAGCCCAACCACAACAAGGAGTGTAGATGTAAAGATAGGCAAGCCATCTGGTACAATAGAGATGGATAGGAGTTCATATCCACCAAGCCAGCAGTTAACAGGCGTTGGTGAGAGAGTAACAAAGATACATGCAGTGATAACCGATCCTTCATTCAACATAAGCAGTACATCACAGGATATACTTACACTTAAGGATAATGACAATACCTTTGAGAATGGCGAACTTAGGATGGAGCTTATAAAGGGTGGTACTACATTAACCATACAGCCTGGTTTCCTAGATACTAATGGTAACCAATTTACTATAACACCTACTGGCTTATCATTCCCCAACACTGCATCTGAAGATGGTGTGAATACAGGTAGGTTCACTGTAGACATAGATTTGCCACGTGTGATAGCCGGTAATACTATAGGTGATGGCTGGCAGATAAGGCTCATCTACAAAGATAGTAATGGTGATGAGCAGACAGCAACTGCAACTGTAACAACCACTACAGCAGCAATCACTACTGACAAGCCAACCTATGACCTTGGTGATACAATAACACTTCAGATAAGGGAGCCTGACTGGAACAATGATAGTGACAAGGTTGATGAGATACCAATAACACTTGCCGATCTTGTGGTTGACAGTGACAAGGTAAGTAGTAGGAGACTTAATCAGCTTCCTGCAAGTATATCCCTTGATCCATCAACAACTCTTAGGGAGACTGGTAAGAACACAGGTGTATTCGAGATAAAGATAAAGAATATAAACAACGATCTAGTAAGCAGGGGCAAGAACCTGCAGTTCACATACACAGATCGCACTACATCAGGTGGAGGTACAGAGATAGATGTTACGCAGACAGTGCTTATAACAACAGCAACAGTGGATATAATCTTCGATAAGGAGACATACACACCATTCGATAGAGTACTAGTAAGCATAGTTGATCCTGCTGCAAACCAGGATCCAGATAGGAAGGAGTCATTAGGTGGTGATGCAAGGGTAAGGGTAATAGTTGGAGGAGTATCAAGGACCCTTACAACAGACTTTGAGGAGACAGATGCAAACTCAGGAGTATTCAGGTACAAGCCTAACTCAAATGGCTTCCTTATAACTGATATAAATGATAATGCAAAGCCTGGTGATGGTATA
>CAZLZM010000211.1:0-1528 GCA_964563995.1 uncultured Nitrosopumilales archaeon | reverse complement strand
AGATCCTAAGATCTATGAACCAAGAAGCCTCGCCTTTTAAGGCGGGGTAGCTCACAAGCAGAGAGTAGATTTAATTAGTAATTTAACATAAAATATTATGTATGTACTTTAAGGATAGAAACGATGCTGGTACCCAGCTGTGTAATAGATTACTATTCTTAAAGGGTAAAGGTGCACTAGTTTTAGGCATAGCAAGGGGAGGAGTAATAGTAGGTAGTGTTATAGCAGAATGTATAGATGCTGAATTGGATGTCATAGTTCCAAGGAAGTTAGGAGCACCATCTAACCCAGAGTTGGCTATAGGTGCTGTTATGCATGATAATAAATGTTACCTTAATGATAGTATAATAGAAATGCTTAATGTTAGCCAGGAGTATATAAAACATATTAAAGAAGAGAAGAGTAAGGAGAGTAAGGAGATGTTAACACGTTACAGGGGTAATGATAAATATGATATATCAGATAGGCATATAGTTATAGTTGATGATGGTATAGCAACAGGTGCAACTGTTATTGTGAGCATACTATGGTGTATGGAGCATGGACCAGCATCTATAACTCTAGCTGTACCAGTAATGCCTAAGGATATATACAATAGGTTGAAGGGTATGGTTGATAACCTTGTAGTAATACTTACACCAATAGACTTTGGGGCTGTAGGGGAGTTCTACCATAACTTTGAGCCAGTAAGTGATGAAGAGGTTATTCGTGCTTTAGTAAAGAAAAGGGATAAAGGAAAAGAGATTATAAAGTAAAATAAGGATAATTCTACAAACATTTATTATGCTTTAGAATCATCAATTGCATATATGAAGATAAGTGTATTTGCAATAGATATAGATGGCACATTAACTGAGAATGGCAGCAAGATTCATCTATACTCACTATCTTTACTTAGGGCATTGGAACAACTAGGTTATAGAGTTATATTCGTTACTGGAAGATCATCTGTAGAGGCTTACATACTAGCAATGTTCTTAGGTACAAGTAAGATAGCTGTTGGAGAGAATGGGGGTGTTATAACAACCTCTCCTTGTGATCATATACTACTGGTAGATAAGGCATATTGTGAGAAGGCATACAATATACTAAAGGAGAGGATTAATGATGTTAGGATAAAACCAGTATTCCCAAGGATGACTGAGGTAGTGTTAGAGAGAACATTCAACATAGATGAGGCTAATAGGATACTAGAGCAAGAAGGGTTGGATGTTAAGATAGTTGACAGTATGTATGCATACCATATAAATCACAAGAGTATAGATAAGGCTAAGGGTCTAAAGGTTGCATTAGATATACTAGGTTTAAGCCTTGATGATTGTGTTGCTATAGGAGATAGTGAGACAGATGTACCATTATTCAAATCATGTGCATATAGCATAGCAATAGGTAATGCTAATGATTATGTTAAGAGTATGGCTAAAACAAGTGTTAAAGGTAAGGATGGAAATGGGCTTATTGAAGCAATAGATCTTGTTATTAACAATTTACTCTAGTATTAATATATTTGGATATTATAGCAGGGCTC
>CAZLZM010000210.1:0-1536 GCA_964563995.1 uncultured Nitrosopumilales archaeon | reverse complement strand
CTCACAATAGTATAAAGACATTTATACGAGAAGGAAATTAATTAGTAATGTATAACATTATATTGGTGAATATGTATCGTATCTTGCCTTGAGTTTAGTAATAAAGATTTAACTAATAAGAAGATATAATAGTAATTAGGTAAAATTATATCTATCATTTGTTCATTGCTGACAAACCAGATCATGTTAGAGCCGTTAGGCATATGTTAATTAGAGATGCAAGTGGTAATAAATACTAGTTTACAGGTTACTAGTTATTAATTAATTGTGCTATATCTAATATTAGTATGGGTGTACCATCACCTACTATTGTAGCTTCCTTGAACTTACCATCTATACCTATTATATGCTTTACAATCACCTTTTTAATATACTCAAATCTATCTACTACCAAGCCTACATACTTACCATTAACATCAATTATGACTATACTAAACTCATCACTACTACTGTTATTATCATTGTTATCATCATGATTGTTTAATAGATATGACATATCTAGCAAGGGTATTATATTCTCATCTTTCTCATCTTTATCCTTTATTCTTATAACTCTCCTACCATGTATATGCATTATATCTGCAGCATTAACCTTTAATGTTCTTATAACATTTGATGATGGAATTATATACCTCTCACCATTAACATAAATTAGTAGCCCAGAGATTATAGATACGTTAAGAGGTATATTAAGTGTTATACTTGTACCTAAGCCTCTCTTACTGTTTATGCTAACATATCCACAAAATCTACTAACCTGTTTGAATACAACATCCATACCCACACCTCTACCAGATATATCTGTAACCTGCTTAGCGGTGGATAATCCCGGAGTACCTAGTAACTTGAGTGCATCTTCATCGCTCATCTTCTCTGCCTCTTCCTTATCTATTAAGCCCTTTTCTACAGCCTTTGCCTTTAATGCATGCACATCTATTCCCTTGCCATCATCCTCTACAGTTATACTTATCCTCTCACCTATTCTTACTGCTACTATCCTTATCAGTCCTACTCGATCCTTTCTATTCAATACCCTCTCATCTGGAATCTCTATACCATGATCTATAGCATTCCTTATTATATGCACAAGGGGATCCGATATAGCTTGCATTATACTTCTATCTATCTCTAGCTCAGAACCTTCGATCTCTAATCTAACCTCTTTACCTAACTTTGACGCAGTATCCCTAACTAGTCTAGGGAACTTATTGAATATCATACTCAAGGGTACTAGCCTTAGCTTCATAACATTGAACTGTAACTCTGATAGTAATCTATCAAACTGTGCTAGTGTAATTCTGTCATTGGTTAAGGAGTTAAGAGAATCCTCTAAGCGCATCTTTGCTATTACCAATTCACCAACAAGATCAACTAATTTATCTAAATCCTCAAGTTTAACTGTTATAGTTGTTGGTAACTTATCATACTGTTCTTGCTGTTCATATTTATATTGATTGTTATTATTAATGATGTTACTACTAGTGCTAATGATATCATTATTGATACTAACATTATTACTATTATTATCTCCTAATG
>CAZLZM010000209.1:0-1546 GCA_964563995.1 uncultured Nitrosopumilales archaeon | reverse complement strand
GGTGTTTTTGGGGCCGTAGATGTTGACTTCTTTTTCGCGGCCGTTCATCGAGAGTGTGAAGAGTAGGCCGGGGACGCCGAGGACGTGGTCGCCGTGGAGATGTGTGAGGAATATGTGGAAGCCGGGTTTAACGCCGAGGCCTGAGAAAATGAACTGCCGTTGCGTCCCCTCTCCGCAGTCCATCAATAGTATTGATTTGCTCATGCGGATGGCCACAGACGGCATCCCTCTTCTCCGAGTGGGCATACCGCCGCTTGTCCCCAGAAAAACAACCCTCATCTCAGTCAAGCTCCATCACCACAACCCGCCGCGTCAAACTCCTGTGAACATAGAGGTCATGGTGCTCCAGCAGTCTGAAGTCTGTGAAGGCTTCGACTAGGTCGTGATAAGCTGTGTGCGGAACTGTGACAGCGAGCCGGGCTTCATCGGTCAAGACGTTGACCACGTCTTCCGCAAATGCTTTCAACAGGGTTTTGAACGGTATGCCGCCGAGGGTGGCCGACCTTCCATAAGGCGGGTCAGTCGCAACCGCGTCGAAAAACCTTCTAAAAGGTAGATGCCGGGCGTCTCCTTGGACCGCGTGGCCGAGCCCAATTCCGTAGAACTGCATGTTTCTCCACATCCCGTTGCAGACCCATGTCTTAACCTCGACACCGAGACAGACGTGGCCTAGAAGACCAGCCTCTATGACGAGCGCGCCGGAGCCTGCGAAAGGGTCCAAAACCTTCGAGCCGCGGCTGTTTATCGCGAGGTTGACGAGGCATCGCGCCAGCTTCGGCTGCATGGCGGAGGGGATGCGGAAGGGTCTGTTGCCTGCTTTTCTCTCGGAGAAATAGTGTTTGGGCTTCTCGGCGATGAGCAATCCGATGAAACAATTGCTCAGGGTGATGACTGCGACGAACCTTGCATCGGGCGTGGTTAGGTTGACCCTCATGCCAGGGATGTGCGCATTTATAGCCGCGGCCAGCTTCTTCTCAACATCCACGGAGTTCACATCTACTCCGCCCACCTCATAGACCGAGACATCGAAGCTCCGTCTACCCTCCACAACCTCGGCCAGATTCTCGGTAAAGGTAACGTCTTCATAATTTCTGCCCACCCCCAGCCAAACAGCCGCCAGCCTCGTGTAAGCCGAGCGATGCACAATCTCCGCGGCCAACCTATCATCAACCTCCGCAGAGGCCACCCTCTCATCCACTCTCTCAACATCTACTCCGCCCAAGACCTTCACCAAGTGACGTAGCTCCGAGTATGAGAGTGGAGGTTTTTCACCCGATAGGAGAAAGAATACCGCCAAGCCTGTTTTCAGCTTAGATGTGAGGCGATTAACCCCGCGACAGACGCGTATCCAAAGGGGTTAGGCACCGTGTCTGTTGTGAAAATCAAGTCAGCGCCCGCCGATGATATCTTCTCAGCAGCCGAGCCGATGAACAATCCGTGAACAGCTGCGACAATAATCTTCGAGGGACGATAATTCTTGAGTTGCTGAATAGTTTTAGCCATGGTTGTTCCGGTGCTTATGATGTCGTCAACCACCACCACTTGC
>CAZLZM010000208.1:0-1546 GCA_964563995.1 uncultured Nitrosopumilales archaeon | reverse complement strand
CATCAAGCAGTGCTACAAATGCATATGAGCCATTAAGTAACTTTAGCGTATTAACCATAGCATCTTTAAGGTTATACCCTTTACTAATTAAATGCTCGAGTAAGTGTGCTATAACCTCGCTATCTGTATCGCTCTTGAACTTATGACTCTTTAGCATCTCTCTTAACTCCATATAGTTATCTATTATACCATTATGAACAATTGCTATCTTACCATTACATGATGTATGAGGGTGAGCATTATTATTGCTAACATGACCATATGCAGCCCATCTAGTATGTCCTATACCTACTCTACCTACTAACTCATCAAATCTATGCTTGTTGCTAACCTCTCTTACATTACCTATACCCTTTCTTACATTTATGCTAGAACCATTCAATACTGCTATGCCTACACTATCATACCCTCTATACTCCATCAAGGATAATGCATCAAGAAGAACAGATGATACATCATTATCCTTGCAGCTAGCATAGGCTATGATAGAGCACATAATACTAGTTCTCTTTAATGGTATTAATATTTACTGGATATAGATATTGATCTAAAGAAGATACGAAGCAAAGTAGTAATAATTTATTTTCATTAGAATTAGAAAGAATGTATCAGGATCATTCATCTACGTATATGCCTTATTAATTCCCTTCTTGATTACTCTAAGCATCCTTAGATTAGATCTCTTTATTACTATAGATAGAACTCCTATGCTCATGCCCTGTATTGCTATTAACAGTAGCGCTACGCCAACAAAGAACCAATGAGATGTCATTCTACCAGTGAGTAGCAACTCAAATAGTGAGTTTGCGAATATTATACCTGCAGGGATTAGGAGTAGACTTATTAGGAATGAGTAGAACGCACCAGGGTTATAGAGCTTTGCTAGATGGAATATAGTACTTATTATCCTATATCCATGCTTCCATGTGGATAACTTCTGTCTCCCTATCCTTGGTCTGTAGTTTATAGGTACCTCTGTTATATTACCTATGGTTGCTATCTGAGCAGCTATCTCAGCCTCAACATCAAAACCATTGGTACTAAGATCGATCTCCTTCACAGTATCCGTCTTAAGCATATACATACCAGAGCATACATCTGATAGGTTTGTGTTCATTAGGAAGTTGAATACCCTTGTTATTAACCTATTACCAAACCTATGTAACCATGTCATGCTCTTCTTATCAACTGGTATCCTAGCACCTATTATCTCATCGTAGTTATCTATGTGTTGTAAGAATCTATCTATGTTCCTTGCATCGTATGTATAATCACCATCTATAACAAGCATGTATGGAGTATCTATATGTTCTACAGCAGTCTTAAGTGCACCAGTCTTTCCCTTGCCATGTTGGAATATAACCCTAGCATTAAGGCTCTTTGCAACCTCTACAGTACGATCCTTGCTATACCCATCTACAACAAGTATGTTGTAGATACCTATTGAGTGTAACTCCTTTATGGTCTCCTCTATACCCTTTTCTTCATTAAGTGTTGGTATGACAACTGTTACAAGCTTGTTTATATCTATTGCATACTTAGTCAC
>CAZLZM010000207.1:0-1560 GCA_964563995.1 uncultured Nitrosopumilales archaeon | reverse complement strand
GTTGTCTGATTATGAGCCTGCGACGCCTCAGCTTGAGCCTGAGCTGGCTCGTGACCTGTTGAAGCGTCTCTATGAGTCGCTTATTCCGCGTGATGTGCGTCATAAGCTTGGTGAGTTTTATACGCCTGATTGGTTGGCTGAGCTTGTTTTGGATGAGGTTGGTTTGACGGTGGAGAGGTTGGAGGAGCTTGGTGCTGAGAATTCTTTGAAGCCGTTTGAGCTGCGTGTTCTTGACCCTGCGTGTGGTTCGGGGACTTTTCTTGTTCTTTATCTCCGTAGGCTGCGGGAGTATGCTGAGGAGCATTATATGGTGGACCAGCTTGTTGAATATGTTTTGCGTAATGTTGTTGGCTTTGATTTGAATCCGTTGGCTGTTATTGCGGCTCGGACGAATTATTTGCTGGCTATTGGTGATCTTTTGACGTATGCTAAGGGGAGTGTTGAGATTCCGGTTTATCTTGCTGATAGTATTTTGGTGGAGACGAAGAGTGATTTGCGTGGGCAGGTTTTTGTTTTGAGGACTGTGGCTGGTGTTTTTGAGATTCCTAGGGTTGTGGTTGATAGGGGGATTCTTTCGGATGTGTTGTCGGATGTTAGGATGGCTGTTGATAATCGTTATACGGTGAATGAGTTTAGGGGGTTTGTTGGTTCTAGGTATCAGCTTTCTGAGGGTGATGTGGATGTTTTGGCGAAGTTGTTTGGTGTTTTTCTGAGGCTTGAGAGTGAGGGGAAGAACCATGTCTGGGTCTCGATTGTGAGGAATGCTTTCGCCCCGATTCTGAGGGGGCGGTTTGACTATGTGGTGGGGAATCCGCCGTGGGTTAATTGGGAGAATCTGCCTGAGGGTTATCGTGAGGTTTCTAAAGGTGTTTGGGAGGTTTATGGTTTGACGAAGGTTAGGGGTATGGGGCTTGGGAAGGTTAAGCGGGATATGGCTATGTTGTTTTTGGTTCGTTGTGTTGATTTGTATCTGCGGGATGGTGGTGTTATTGGGTTTTTGGTGCCGTTTACTCTTTTCAAGACTCAGGCAGGGGCCGGGTTCAGGGAGAAGATTGCGTCTTGGAATATCAAGGTCATTCATGACTTGGTTACGTTGTATCCTTTTGAGGGCGCTGTGAATAGGACCGCGGCGATAGTTATCGGTAAAGAGAGTAGGTCTGGGCCGCTGGTTTTCCGCCATGTTTTGTGGAGAAATGTTAGCATGAGGCCTGTTCCTCCAGAGCTGTCTTTTGGGGAGGTTTTGAGGTCTGTTGAGAGGGTTGAGTGTTTGATGGCGCCAATAGAGGAGAATAAGCCCTCCTCACCATGGGCCCAAACAACAGACACGGTAATGCGGGCCATGCAAAAAATCATCGGCCGCTCAGAATACGAAGCTTACGAAGGTGTCAACACCGCTTTTAACCAGATTTATTATGTTGACGTTTTAGATAAAACTCCTGATGGGTTACTGGTTATACGGAACCCTGAAAGAGGCGGCGAAAAGAAAACCGTCAGAGTTATAACAGCTAAAGTCGAACCGGAGCTCATCTACCCCCTTATACGTGGTAGAGACGTCAAAAA
>CAZLZM010000206.1:0-1561 GCA_964563995.1 uncultured Nitrosopumilales archaeon | reverse complement strand
GGGGTAGCTCACATCTAGTTCACTTTAGGTTTATATCATGCATAAGGGATTGTGTTACCTTCCTATCTAAACTAACCTCTGATAGTATCTATTATATCATGCATAAGGGTTTGTGTTATCTTCACATTTATGCCCCTTATATTTCCTGCACACTCTCTAGCATAATTGATAATATCATCATGTTCATAATCATGAGTACTTTGCATTATAGCATCAATATCTTTGATACAGTAACTGCCTATCTGCTCATCATAAATGTTATAATGATGCATAAACATCAAGGGTAATAGGACCAATTTGTCTTTAGCAATCCTGTTAATAACCTGCTCCACTACGCCTATTTCATGTATAGATGTGAATGGTAATGCTATACGCTTATAATCTCTAGCATTAGAGAATATATCAAGGATATATGCATTAAGTATATCTACTGCTATACCCTTACCTATTATACTGCTCTTTATGCTAGTATAACTTAAGCTAAGCTCATCTACTGCTAGATGCCTTGCAATGTAAGCAGTAAGCTTAGCATCTAACCTAAGGCTAGTAGGCTCATCCTCATCATATATTAATAGTATCTCTGGTCTGAAACCATTAAGTATTAGATTCAAGCATGATAATACAGATAACCCATTGTATATACTGCATAATACATAACCATTAGAGCCTACTGGTGATCCATTAACTCCTTGTTTAGATAACTTGCATATGTAAGCATTCTCGCTTGCTATATAGATCCTTAGCAGTCTATCAACATGCTTAACACCTGGTCTTACATTAAGGCTTGATAACTCTGCAACTAGAGAGGCTGTTAACGCAAACTCTAAATCTCTAGGAACATAATCCTTATCCTTAGCATAACCTATAACCTCAACCTTAAATGTCTCATCTTTATGCATTATACCTTTGATAACATTAACTGCTCTATTTATCAAGGTACCAAACTCTTTACTACTCTCTTCAGCTATGCATACACATGCTACCCCAGGTATATCTGCCAATGCGTAAAGAGCATCTACCTCATCCCCATCTATATCAACTGTAAGAAGTGGTCTATCCTCTTTAATGCTGTTACATCTTATACCCTTTAACTTAAGTGCATGTGTAATATTATCCTTAAGTATATTAAGATGCTTTAATGCTAGCCTAGAAGGTTCTACTATTAGCATCTTACCATTAATCTACCAAGATTACATTTAAAGTTTAAAGGTACCATTAGAAGACTTAACTGGAACTCAAACCTACAGTTGTCGGATAGTTAACTCTTTATAACTATCCGTTCCACCTCAGCCCTGAAGGCTTCATCGGTAGCTTTCGTGGGCATACTGTGAAGCCTTCTGTTCATCCTTCTACCATATTGTACTCTTTCCCTTATGTTGGTGAGTTTTTCCATTACTGACTTAACGTTCTTCTCTCTTACTATCTGTGAGATTATCTTTGAAGCCTTGTGGAGTATGCTGTCAATCCTCCTCCTTTCCCTCAGAATATTTTGCAAGTAGATTAGCCTATCCAGCAGTTTCAAAATAGAAAGACTTAAAGAGGCATCAGTTGTAATAACTTA
>CAZLZM010000205.1:0-1566 GCA_964563995.1 uncultured Nitrosopumilales archaeon | reverse complement strand
CTCCTAGGCTGGTGAATCCCAAGAACTATGTGGGTCTATCAAAGACTACATAGTTCAGAACCCTATCTTTCTCTGTATAGTATAAGAAGATTGTTCACTTAATTTAAAATAAATTTAAAAATAGCATATATCTATTGCTATATTGATGGATTAATGGATTATATGAAAACAAGTGTAAAGGAATGTATTAGCATGCAAGAGAATAGCATGGTACAACTTAAGGGTTGGGTTGCTAGCAAGAGTGATATAGGCTCACTAACATTCATAATATTAAGGGATGGCACAGGTTATATACAGTTAGTAGGCAAGAAGGGTGTAACAGACAATAATGTATTAAGCATTATGAAGAATGTAAGCATAGAGTCTGCTATAGTAGTTAAAGGTAGATTACGCAAGGATGCTAGAGCGTTGAATGGTGTAGAGGTTATGGTTAATAGCATTGATGTTATAGCAAGGGCTGAACCATGGCCTATAAACAAGAGCACGGTAAAGTCTGCATCTTTCCTTTACGATAATAGGCATCTATCTATAAGGGGTATGAGATCAAGTTCTATAATTAAGATAAGGAGCGAGTTCATAAAGGCTTCATTCGATTTCTTCTATGCTAGGGATTTTGTTTTCATAAGTGCACCATCAATAGTTAGTGCAGCAGTTGAAGGGGGAGCAACCCTATTTGAGCTGGATTACTTTGGTAAGAAGGTTTACCTTACCCAAAGCACCCAATTCTATGAAGAGGCTGCTATATGCTCATTCGGTAAAGTATTTACAATTCAGCCAGCATTCAGAGCAGAGAAGTCAAAGACGCCTAAGCATCTTACAGAGTTTGTGATGGTAGAGGCTGAGGTTGCTTTTAATACTCAAGAGGATAACATTAGGCTACAAGAGGATTTCTTAACATATGTATACAATAGCATAATAGAGCGTAGAAGCAAGGAGTTAGAGATACTTGGTAGAAAGCTTAAGCCTATAGATAAACCATTCCCAAGGTTAAGTTATGATGAGGCTAGGGAGATTGCACTAAAGCATGGTATAAATTTTGAGTGGGGCGATGATATACCAACAGAGGCTGAGCGCTTGATATCTAAGCAGTTCGATAAACCATTCTTTATAACAGATTATCCATTAAGTGCTAGGAGTTTCTATCATATGTGTAAAGATGAGGATGAGAGGATAACACTATCATCAGATCTAATTGCCCCAGAGGGATTTGGTGAGATAGCAACAGGAGGACAGAGGATACATGATTACGATACACTCTTGAGTAGAATAAAGGCTAACAACCTTCCTTTAGAGTCATTTAAGTGGTACCTTGATCTAAGAAGGTATGGCATGCCTCCTCATGCTGGTTTTGGTATTGGTGTTGAACGAAGTGTAAGATGGATATGTAACATGAAGCATATAAGGGCTACATCACTCTTCCCACGTACAACAACTAGGGTTTACCCATAATTATATTATATATAAAGGCAATTATAATTGAATCAAAGTTTATGCTAAGAATAACTAATGTGTTGACACTCCCCCTACTTAAGTAGGGGGATTCTTGCTTCTAAGGTGTTCATCAGT
>CAZLZM010000204.1:0-1616 GCA_964563995.1 uncultured Nitrosopumilales archaeon | reverse complement strand
AAAAAAATAGATTAATACATTTATAACTCTACTTTATTCACATTTATCTGCTTCAAGAGAGCGTCAGCCTCACTAGTATTGGTAACGTATGTGTAAAGGTATCTACTCTTCCTTAATTTTATCTTAACCTTATCTCCCCTCCTTACTATTCTACACTCTTTGGCATTATGTGCTAACCTTAGCAGTTCATCTTTGTTGAATATCTGCCTAGGCATTCTTCCTTATCATCATCTATCTACAAGGGAGTATCTAAACTCTTCCATGCTCTTTAGCATTTTGACAGTCTCCTCAACTACTCCTTTTATGGTTAGATCGTTATAGTACTTGTTTAGTGCTCTACCAGCAAATATCATTGGTATGCCTACAAGTGTTGATATCATAGTAGGCTCTGGTATCCAGAATAACATCCATCCAGCCTTATTCAATACCTTACTTATCTGAGGGGCACGCCTTATATTATCCATAGCATGCTTAACCTTCTCATCCATTATTACATTCAACGAGGAGTAGAGTTCAACCCTTTTCTTTATGGCATCTATACTATCTTTATACTTTGTATTACTGCTTAACTGCATAGTATAAATTAAAGTCAATTAATAGTGATAAATCTTAATGAGTAATTAAATCAACCCAGAGCATTAACAGTATTATTTAATAATTAATTTTACTTATCTTATAAGGGTTAATGATGGAAGGTAATTATGATATCATTGATCTTAAGCTAACCTTGGCTAGTGGACAAGTTTTCTTATGGTATACCAAAGGCGGTTATTATTATATTATACATGGTAACAGTGTGTTAAAGGTAAGCATAGATAATGCTAATCATTCTATCTTATATGAATCTAGACCTGTTGGTGTTAATGTTGCAGAGTTCTTTAGGTTAGATGATGATATAAATGCGATAAGGTGTAGCATAGATAAGGATAGGATAATAAGGAAAGCGATGAAGGAGTTCTATGGATTAAGATTATTAAGGCAAGAACCTTTCCAATGCCTTATCTCATTCATATGTGCAACTAATACAAGTATAAAGCACGCTACAACTATGCTCAATAATTTATGTAGAAGATTTGGTAAAAGCGTAGAGTTTGATGGGCTAGTATTTTATACATTCCCAGAGGCTAAAGTATTGGCTAATGCAAGTATAAATGAGTTATGCTCATGCTCCCTAGGCTATAGGGCTAAGTATGTGAAACATGCTAGCCTAGAGGGCTCTAGCATAGATATTGAGTATTTAAAGAATGCTAGTTATAATGAGTCAAGGGATACACTGCTAGAGATTTATGGTGTAGGTAACAAGGTTGCAGATTGTATACTGTTATTTGCTTTAGAGCATACTGAAGCCTTCCCTATCGACGTATGGATAACTAGAGCAATAGCAAGTTATTATAGAGAGGTCGTTAACATAAACAGTAAAAAGTTATCAGCAAGTAAGTATATACAAGTAGCAGATGCTATGAGGGCATACTTTGGTAGATACTCTGGTTATGCTCAACAGTATCTTTACTGCTATGCTAGAAGGCATTTAGCATAGAATGTAAAATAAATTATTAATAATATTAATAAAGCACTTATTCTATTTCTATTTATAAAAGAACGAAAACCTCGCCTTT
>CAZLZM010000203.1:0-1634 GCA_964563995.1 uncultured Nitrosopumilales archaeon | reverse complement strand
ACCATATATTTAATATGATTAATTGATCAATAAGCTTTATCTTGACATCCTCCACAAACTTAGGTTAGGCAGTATAGTAAGGTATCTTACAAGTGAGGTACTATAATATGGATGTAGGATAATAACAATAATCTGTTACCTAGCATAGTCTATAATCAAGTAGAGTATTATTGCTCATATTTACTATTATAATTATTCGACTAACTTCTGATCCCATGATACAGCTTATGCTTTAAAGAATCTATTTAGGATTAGAATAGCCGACTCTTCTAAACCTGAAGATCAAAAGTTTCTCCATCAACTATAGTTAATAGATCATAAACTTAGGTTAGGCAGTATAATTAGGCAATAACCCCATAAATATATATAAGAAGATATAAGAAGAGCATATAGAGGAATAAATGAGTAGCCTAACCTATTCTAAGAGCTATAGGTATGGCGATGAAGCATCAATAGTATATACTATACCTCCTGCCTCCAGATTAGATATCCTTCTTACTGTAAATGATGAAGTATCTAAATTCATTAAGAGATATGCAAGATATATGACAAACAGTGAGAAGATTATCAACTTTATAATTAATAATCTAAATACAATACCAGTAATGCAGGCTATCCTAGGAGAGGTAGAGGATAGGCTTAGAAGAGGTGAACTGAAGGGTATAGAGATTAGGATAAGCGAGGATGTTGAAGATCATGAAGATATAACGCTGGAGATAATAGTATATAAAGAAGATAAAAATATCGATAATAGATTCGTATTATGGAATGAATTATGTGATATTGCAAAAAAGGTTGCAAAGGAGTACAGAATAGAGGATGTACTAACCAAGGTATATATTATATTAAAGGGGTAATATGGGTGATATTGAGGATGTTTACGCCACTTTCTTTTCTGGATCTTGCAGAATATCTATATGGGTTATCTCCACCACCAAATATAAATAGAGAGGCTATATGGAGAACAGTGATACATAATACCTACTATAGCGTATTTCTTTACGCCAGAGAGTTTTTAAAGCAGCGTACTTCCTTGAATACAACATATTCAAGTCGTGATCATTCTATTATAAGGGATTTATTAGTAAGGAGAGGATTGATCACTGCTGCTAATATACTGAAGTATCTTCGAGATATGAGGAATGATGCCGATTATGATCTGGCTAAAGATATAACTGAGGATAATGCATTAGATGCAATAAACTATGCAAAGAAAGTAGTTAATATGATTAGAGAGAGTAACGGAGATATGAGACCATGAATGTGCCAGTCACATCTTATATAGATTTTGAGGTATTAAATGAACCATGGAATGTTTATGAACTCTCTGATGGGAGTAAATTGCGTGCTAAGCTAGTATTGCTTAATGTACTCAACACTGGCCAGTATGATAATTTAGGCAAACCAATATACCAGACTGTTACTACAACACTTTTTGTTGTTCGTGCCCCTAAAGAACTCAAAGGTCCTCCTACTATACCACTACCAGATCCTTCAGAGCTGTTAGATTATGCTACAGACGTAAGCATAAGCAAGTATGTGGTTGATGCTTGGAATATTTACAGTTTAGAGAATGGAGTAAAGCTAAAGATGAAACTCATAATAACATCAATAAAGAGATCATCGAAGTATGA
>CAZLZM010000202.1:0-1642 GCA_964563995.1 uncultured Nitrosopumilales archaeon | reverse complement strand
AATTATAACATATCAATAGCGTCCTCTCTTTAGATATATGCATCAATAGGTATCTTTTCATATAAGCATATGCTCTAATAACCAGTAATCTTCACCGTTTACTGTTATCATAGTCTCATCTATCATTATAGCTTTAACATCCTTCTTCTTAACACTGAAGATATTAATATCAATACTCTGTATCCATTTCCATATTGATACATTATCTCTTTATCAATGGTTCTAAGCATTTGGATGCTAATAAGACTTCTTGAACAATAATAAAGAATTGCATATAGTTTTAATGGTTTAGGGGTTCTATTACGTTCCATAATTTAGTTTGTATAGCTATTATCTAAAGTTAACAGAGCCCTTGGTTAGGGGTAAAGGTAATTAAGATAAGTGAAGCATATACCTCTAAGATATACCATAGATGTAGTGATAAGGGGTTACGAGTCGGTAGCCTCTTCAAATGTAATAATTGCAGATATGAATGTAATACAGATTATAATGGGGCTGTGAATATAATGAATGAAGCTGGCTATGGGCTATATGCTCATAGCATGGATGCATTGAAATTGACACACCCCGGCAACGGTGATCTACTCTAATGATGATCCAACCGAGGGTCTCCCGACTTTAGTCGTGGAGAGTGTCAACTTATATACCGCTTTAGCATAATCTTACCTATGCACAGCATGAGTAGTGAAGATCTAAAGAAGATGCTATTAGATATGCTTGAAGAGGATAAGGAGTTCAGATATGCTATAGCAGGAGCAATAGGCTACAAGGAGATCTTAGATAGGATAGCAAAGGTTGAGGAGGAGATGAGTAAGAGATTCTTAGAGATGGAAGAGAGGATAAATGCTAGGTTCTTAAAGTTGGAGGAGAGGATAGCAAAGGTTGAGGAGGAGATGAGTAAGAGATTCTTAGAGATGGAAGAGAGGATAAATGCTAGGTTCTTAAAGTTGGAGGAGAGGATAGCAAAGGTTGAGGAGGAGATGAGGGATCTAAGGGAGGAGAGCAATAAACTAAGACAGGATATGCTTGAAGGTTTTAGAAGTCATGATAGGCTTATCCAGGAGTTGAGGATTAGCATAGGCTCTCTAGGGAGAAGGATGGGTAGGGATATGGAGAAGATGGTACTAAACATATACAGAGATAATCTTATACAGTTAGGTATAGACAAGGACAAAGCATTAAGGTTCGAGTATATAGATAGAGAAGGGTTATATGGTTTAAAAGGTAGGCATTATGAATTCGATGTAGTTGTAAGCAATAGTCATATAGATATAATGGAGGTTAAGAGCCATGCAGAAGAGGAGGATATTGTAGTCTTTTATGAGAAGGTTAACTCAATAAAGCAAGTTATAGAACATACATATAGAGCAAGTGTAAGAAGGTTAGTAGTAGTTACCGTACATATAGATAAGGAGGCAGTAGATAAGGCTAATGAGTTGGGAGTAGAATGTGTATATGGGGATATAATAAGTGAGTGATTATATACTGTTTAATTGTTGTGTTGAATAACTGTTTCTGTATATGAATTCTTTCTTGAGGGTGCTTTGTCGAATAACTAGTCTATATAACAATTTATCCTAATACTACATGCTCTCTTAACCATATACCTTATTTAACGTGAATATGTTGTATACATTTGCTT
>CAZLZM010000201.1:0-1675 GCA_964563995.1 uncultured Nitrosopumilales archaeon | reverse complement strand
ACCGGCTTTTTGACCTACTACATCCTGAAGGAAGGGGTGGAGATATGAACGAGGACGCCGTCCCCATCTGGGTTCGCCGTGGCGCGTTTGGGCTTTGGAAGTCATTGAAGAGGGGTTGAACCATGTCTAAAAAGGTGGCTGGCTCAGAAGCCTTAACTAGGGAGCAGGTCCTACAAGTCCTGCGGGATCACATGCCTGCACTTCGGACTCGATACGGCGTCCGCAGGCTCGCGCTCTATGGCTCCTTTGCCCGTGGCTCTCCCTCCGAGCAGAGCGATGTGGACATCCTGGTGGAACTGGAAGCCCCGTTAGGGCTGCGCTTTGTGGAGCTGGCCGAGGAGTTGGAGCGCCTTCTGGGCAGGAGGGTGGACCTGGCCACCATGGAGACCTGGCGGCAGAGTCGGCAGGATCCCCGCCGACGACATATTGCGGAATCCATTGAGAGGGAGCTTCTTTATGTGGCGTAGCCGACGCGATGCAGACTACTTGAGGGATATCGTGGAAGCGATGGAGCGTATCCTTGCGTATACCGCTGGGATGTCACAAGAGCAGTTTCTGAACGACACCCGAACTCAAGATGCTGTGCTGCGCAACATCGAGGTGATAGGCGAGGCGGTCAAGAAACTTTCTGAGAATGTCCGCACAGCCCATCCGGACGTTCCCTGGAGAGCGATGGCGGGAATGCGTGATAAGGTCATCCATCACTATTTTGGCGTGAACTACGATGTGGTGTGGAAGGTCGCCACGGAAGATATCCCCGGCTTGCTCTCTCGCCTGAGGGAGATTCTCAAAGGATGACCCCGAACCCCATGGGCAGGATTCTTGCTCGTGCTGAACCGAAAGAAGGAGACCTCCTGCCATGACGCGCATCCTGTTGCAAAGCATGGTCGAAGCCATCCCGGACCATCGCCTGCCAGCAAATTGGGGGGACTTTGACCTGGCTGCCTTCTCACGGGACAAAACCCTGTGGGACTATCAGCAGAACGCACTCCGCAACGCGCTGAAAGCGCTGTGGAAGTATTACGAGGACTCCGGGAACTACGATCCTCGAGAGGGACTGGAGACCAACCAGCACCGTAAAGCGCGGTTCTGGCAGTGGTATCAGGATAACGGGCTACGGGAGGACTTCTCTCTGGACCTTTCCCGCCTGAATTACCGCCTCGCCTCGCTCCTGCGGGAGTATTATGAAGCGGAGGGCGGGCGCATTTCTTACCAGCACTTCATCAACCGTATGGGCTTCTGGATGGCGACCGGGAGCGGCAAGACGCTGGTCATTGTGAAGCTCATCGAGCTCCTGGCGCGGCTGATCCGGCGAGGCGAGATCCCGCCCTGCGACATCCTCTTCCTGACCCATCGCGACGACCTCATGGAGCAGCTCAGGCGCCATGTGGAGGAGTTCAATCGGGCGCGTGGGGACTTTCGCATCGTCCTCCGTGATCTCAGAGAGTATGCCACCGTCAAGCGGGAGACGCCTTCCCTTTTCCGAGAACAGGAAGTGACGGTTTTCGCCTATCGTTCCGACAACCTGAGCGATGAGCAGAAAGAGAAGATCGTGGACTTCCGCAATTACGACAACGATGGGCGATGGTATGTGCTCCTGGACGAGGCGCACAAAGGCGACAGGGAGGAATCCAAACGCCAGCACATCTACAGCATCCTCTCCCGCAACGGCTTC
>CAZLZM010000200.1:0-1692 GCA_964563995.1 uncultured Nitrosopumilales archaeon | reverse complement strand
ATGAACACCTTAGAAGCAAGAATCTCCCGACTTTAGTCGTGGAGAGTGTCAAAATGCAGTACTTCCAAGCACTACAGATAGGGCAAAGGAGGATTAAGGATGCTGTATCATTACTTAAGAGGTATACAAATAACAATGCCTTACCGGCAATAGCATTGAAGGAGAACAGAGGGCATGGATGGGAGCCAGTTGGAGAGGAGAACCTTGTTAGCATAGCAGAAGGTGAGCATGGATATATAGTATGCTTATGTGACTCAGATGGTAACGCTAAGGCTATATCATCATGGTATAACAAGGATGAGGCTGAGTGTATACTTGCTAATATGGTAAGAGATGGTATAAGCAGATATGAAGGGAAGTTACGCTTACCAATATAAAAATAAATTGAACTAAAGAACAAATAATAATGGAGGGTATGAGAGTGCATATGTTTCACAGATTAACTATAACCTTAGCTGTATCAGCATTAATTATAGCATCGTTTACTATAAACAACTACTCTTATGCAACAGGAGATGTTGAACATACAGGTACGATCCATGGAAGCAAGAGTGTACTGAATATGCACGTAGAGTTAATAGTTGAGCCTGAGATAATAGAACCAAATAGGGTAGTTACGTTCTATATCAAGTTCATGGATAATGTTACAGGAGAGGTTTTGAATTATGTGCCCCATACATTGGTACTTGTTAGTGATGGTAAAGAGTTACTTAGAGAGCATGCAGAGAGGGCAGATTATATGCATAAATTCGTATTTGGTGAAGAGCATAAGGGTCAGTTAATAGTTAGGATAGAAGGTATAAATAATACTGATGAGAGCATAGAGTTTCCATTGAGAGTAGTCCCAGAGTTCCCATATGTTATACTTACCATTGCTATGGCAAGTACTCTAGCTCTTATAATGAATAGGAGATGGTTAAGAATATAATACTATATTAATATAAGCAAGGTATGGGAGAGAAGAAGGTTGTATCTTTACTTGTTACTGGAGGGGAGGCTAATGCAGGCCCACCATTAGGCCCATCACTAGGACCGTTAGGTGTTAATGTACTTGCTGTAGTTAATGCAATAAATGAGAAGACAAGGGAGTATGCTGGAATGAAGGTCCCAGTTAAGGTCGAGGTTGATGTTGAGAGCAAGCAGTTCAGTATAGATGTTGGTATACCTCCTACAGCCATGCTTATAATGAAGGAGGCTAATATAAGCAAGGGTTCTGGTAAGCCTGGTATAGAGTACGTAGGTAATATAACTATGGATAAGATAGTTAAGATAGCAAAGTTGAAGATTAACTCTAGCTATGCTAGAACTCTAGAATCTACGGTGAAAGAGGTTTTAGGTTGTTGTGTAAGTCTAGGGGTAACTATTGATGGTAAGAAACCAAAGGATGTTATTAAAGATCTAGAGGAAGGACGCTTAGATATATCAAAATTCATCGATTGATTAAGATTATTAATCGATCAAACAATACAAACATTATAACTTCCTAGTATCTCCCTCAAGTACACCTGGTCCTATGTGTATCTTATCTATATGCTTTGATAACTCCTCCTTGGTATTGAACATAGACTCACAATAAGGGCATCTTATACTTGTCATTTTCTTATCATTTGATCTCTCACTTGCCATACAGAATATTATCATGGGCATTTATATAAATGTGAATATGTGATGAAACCAAATTAACTAATGCCT
>CAZLZM010000199.1:0-1712 GCA_964563995.1 uncultured Nitrosopumilales archaeon | reverse complement strand
CATAGTTCAGAACCCTATAATCCAGCAGAAAACTTTTTAATGTGGTAGCTCATGCTTCAAGGTTTATAAGTAAGAATAGTAAGGAATTAGGGTATGGCTAGTATTGAGATAAGCATACCCTCAACATTGAATAGAGGTTTAGGCGAGAGGAGGATAAGATTAGAGGCAGATACATTAAAGGATGCCATAGATGCCTTAGTTATAATGCTAGGCAATGATTTTGCTAGAAGAGTTCTAGATGCAAATGGTAAACCAAAAGCCCTTATAAATATATACATAAATGGTAAGAACGCAAGGTTCCTTGGAGGATTGGACGCTAAACTTAACGATAATGATAAGATAACTATACTACCTGCTGTTGCTGGTGGCGATAGTAGTGAAGATAATAATAAGGAGTTAACATCATATGAGTTAGAGCGCTACTCTAGACAGATAATGCTTGATAGCATAGGCTACGAAGGGCAGCTAAGGTTAAAGAATGCAAGGGTATGCGTTGTAGGCGCAGGAGGTTTAGGCTCCCCAATAGCAATACAACTAGCAGCAATGGGCGTAGGTTATATAAGGATAGTTGATAGGGATGTTGTAGAGTTAAGTAATCTGCATAGGCAAGTGCTTTACACAGATGAGGATATAGGCTATGTTAAGGTTGAGTGTGCAGCAAAGAGGCTTAAGGCTATAAACCCAGATGCTGTAATAGAGCCTTTTGCAGTATCTGTAAATAATAATACAGCAGGAGAGATAATAAAAGGATGTGATGTTGTTATAGATGGTTTAGATAGCATAGATGCTAGGTATGCCTTGAACGATGCATGCTTAAGGGCAAATGTGCCTTATGTTTATGGTGGCGCATTAGGAATGCTAGGCTCTGTGTGCACAGTTATTCCTAGTAAGAGTGCATGCATAAGATGCATATTCCCAGAGCTTAGTGATGATGAGATGCCAACATGTAGTATAGAGGGTGTACATCCATCAATATTATACATAGTAAGTGCTATACAGGTAGCAGAGGCAGTAAGAATAATAGTAGGTTCCCAACCCGTGCTACTCAATAAATTACTATACATAGACCTTAATGATCTATCATTTAATACGATAGATGTTGTAAGGAATGAGCACTGTATATGCTCTAATGGTATTGCAGTAAATGCTACTACTGCTACTACAACAGCAAGTACTCAAAGGTTCATGGTTGAGGAGTTATGCGGGAGAGATATGGGTAAGAGGACATTCTCAATAACCCCTAGCAGTATATTATCACTAGACTTGGATAAGATAGAGTTAAAGGCAAATACACTAGGGTTCAAGCAGAAGAGTAGGGGGGAGATGGGTATAACACTGGTTGATAGCAATGGAAAGAGCCTATCCATACTTAAGAGCGGTTCTGCTGTAGTTGTAGGAACTAATAGCAAGGAAGATGCATTGATGCTGTATGAGAAAATACTAAATTAAAATTGATTATAATGTCGCACTTTCATTATAGTTCAGTTGTAACCTGAAAGTATGACAAGCACAAACACGCATAAAAATGAGTCGCACTTTCAGACAACTAGTCAACATTTAGTCGTATGCAATATTTAAAGGATGAAAACCCCGCCTTTCAAGGCATGGATGATACTACATGAACAAATAAATACACTATAAGCGAAGTAACAATAATAAATGCAACAAGTATTAAACTACAAGTATAGGCTATATCCTAATAAACTATATGA
>CAZLZM010000198.1:0-1893 GCA_964563995.1 uncultured Nitrosopumilales archaeon | reverse complement strand
ATTAATTATAGCCTCTATCATCCTTGCTATTTGCATGCTTTCCTTAACATCATGAGTCCTAATTATATCTGCACCATTCATAATGCATATAGCCTCTACAGCAAGAGAGCCTATGAGTCTATCCTCTGGCTTATCTATACCCAGTATCTTTCCTATGAATGACTTCCGTGATACAGATACGCATATCTCTTTATCTAGAGTCTTCAACTCCCTTAACCTCCTTATAACCTCTAAATCCCTCTCAAACCAACCCATACCCTCTATTCTAGTGAAGAATTCATGCCTCCCATGCTCCCTAAAGAAGCCTATTGCTGGATCTACTATTATCTTATCCTCATCTATACCAACAGAGTATGCTATATCTATACTCTCCTTTAATAACTCTAAGGTTTTAGCAATGGCATCCCCTCTAACAACAGATTTAGAGTATGCTGATAGTATAGCATAGGCATTGAAATCCTTAACCAACTTTGCCATTAGATGGTCATGCTTAAACCCAGTAACATCGTTGACCATCTCTGCACCAATGCTTAGTGCTACCTCAGCAACCTCTGTCCTAGGTGTATCTACAGATATTATTGCTTTGCTACGCGAGTCCTTTGCTATCTTAACAGCATACTTTATCCTCTCTATCTCTTGCTCTACTGATACAAGTGTATTAAGGTATGGTGCTGTAGACATTGCACCAATATCTATTATGCTTGCTCCCTGCTCTTCCATAACCCTCACAGCATACTCTATCTCTTTGGAATCAACCCTAATGGAGCCTTTATAGAACGATTCTGGACTAACATTTATTACACCCATTATCTTTATCCTTCTACCCATAGATTGATTTATTTTACACACTGAATTTATTAATTGTGATGTACATAGATGAATGGTTAAAGTGGTATAACATTATAAAGGATACATTCCATTATAGCATAATTGATGATACTAATGCATCAATACTATTAAGTAGGATGATAAAAGGTAGAGAGTTAAGCATAGATACGCTAAAGGGATACATAGAAGGTAAGGATGTGCTGATCTTTGGCGCAGGACCATCATTACTACTATCATTGCATGATATAATTACTAATGGTATAAAAATTGATACATTAACACTCATAGCATGTGATGGTTCATCACAAGCATTAATAGAGCATGGGATTAAGCCTGATATAGTTGTTACAGATCTTGATGGTAACCATGAATACTTACTCTCATCTGATACACTTGGCTCTATAATGGTTGTACATGCACATGCAGATAATGTTAATCTAATGAGATATTTTGTACCTAAGT
Organism: uncultured Nitrosopumilales archaeon; assembly: GCA_964563995.1. GTDB lineage: Archaea > Thermoproteota > Nitrososphaeria > Nitrososphaerales > Nitrosocaldaceae > JBBIQH01. The sequence goes on along the minus strand of CAZLZM010000198.1, from coordinate 603 downwards.
TAAAGAATATAATAGCAACTACGCAGGTTAAACCATTACATAATGTGTATAACTTTGGTGGTTTCACTGATGGTGATAGAGCAGTATTCCTAGCATCTGAGTTCAATGCAAGATCTATCATACTAGCTGGTATGGACTTTGGTTATGAGGTTGGATATTACTCTAAACGTTCATACAATATTGGATTAAAGATAGCAAAGATGAGATTTGCTAAGATGCTACTTGAGAGTATCGCTGAGGAGTGTAAGGGTAAAGGCATAAAGTTATACAATCTATCAAGAAATAGCATAAAGGGATTTGAGAGTATAGATATTGTAGGATTAAGCATGTTGGTTAGTTAATAAATGATAAATTATAGTCTTTACAACTATAGTTGCACCTATACCATATCCATTCTTGAATGATATACCATTATAGCATTACTAAATAGGAACCCCATCAAGATCGTTAACATCTATACTTGAGCCATCAGACTTAAGTGAGTAGTTTATGATGCTTTGTGGCTTAATTTCGATCATTCGTCAGTATGCTGCTATTTTAGTTATTAGACAGCCTATCTACGTTCTAAAATTGCTTCCTAGATGCTCTTTTCGAACAGTTTAT
>CAZLZM010000197.1:0-1956 GCA_964563995.1 uncultured Nitrosopumilales archaeon | reverse complement strand
TAAAGAGAGGTATACAAATCCTATTAAAAATACTACCCAAGGAGCTTGGGGAAGTCACGCTTGGGGAGATGTTAAAGTCTATGAACCAAGAAGCCTCGCCTTTCAAGGCGGGGTAGCTCACGGAAAGGTCGTTAATGTAGAGATAAATCATTAATTTTAGGCGATTGGCTAATATCATCCACCAATTCTATCCTACTGTAACTATATCATCTTAATCTAATAAACAAAATAATATTTGGATAATTTAGCCTAAATATCAAAATATATAAGATGCTCTAGTTATGTTAACTATTACAAGAATTAACTTAGCTAATAAACCATCAGATATAACTATGATAATTACCATGTAAAATATAAGATATGTATAATAATATCACTCTAGTAGTTATTACATTTTAGAGTGGTAATTTAGGGTGCTGAAATTAAGCAATCGCCAATCTTAAATATAAAAGGCACAAGCTTTTAAGTAAGATTATTTAAAGTTGATTTGGTGATGCAATTGTCAAATCCTAGCAAGAAGCAAGAAGGTAAGGGTAAGAGTAGTAGCACAAGTAATATAAAAGATAAGGAGAACTCAGAGAAGATAAACAATGCTGTAAATATACTCATAAGTATAGCAGATAACAGCATGACACCAAAGCATGTAAGGCAGAGTATAAAGGATATAATAAGCAATCTAAAGGATGAGAAGTTGGATTATGCTATAAGGGCAGCAAACGCTGTTAGCATGTTGGATGAGCTTACACAGTCTCCTAATGTACCATCTCACATGCGTGTTACACTATGGCAAGTGGTCTCCATATTAGAGAGTGTAAGATGACTAATGCGTTAATTAATAGTAAATTAGTGGCCAGATCAACTAATTAACTGTAATGAAAATACGTATAAGTAATGAATAGCAGGTAAAAAACATATAGAGAACAGATAGTTATCAAAGGATAGACGATAATGGTATAGTAAGTAACTAATGTAATTAATAATGTAATGATGTTACCACGTATTGTAATATATTTATATGAGTAAGTCTATTTCTTATCTAGATATATAGATGGAGAGCAAAGGTATAGATAACAATAACAGTCTGCTTGATATAGTAGAAATAGAGGTAGCTACTCTTAACTACAAGAGAGACTATGAGATACTAGTTAATGCAATGCACAAGGTTGAGGCGATGGTTCACGCATATGACTCATTCACAATAGGTGAACCAGACCAGGTTATGGGTTGGTACTTCTTTACCCTATATGTTAATAAGAGCCTAATGGTTAGATTGGTTAACCTCCTTGGGAACGATTTCCTACGCATAAGGGGTAAGAGTTTAGAGCATAAATTCATAAACTGGTTAACTGTCAAGCTTAAGCAGGTAGGCTGTGATATGAAATTAACACTTAAAGCAGACCTAATGTCATCAAAGTACGGTCTATTCTAAGGGAAGAGATGTTGTATGACTTAAGCAAGGAGGAAAATGTGCCATCTTTCACTCCTTACAGAGGAGATGATAATTTTTATCGACGCCTGTTAGTATACAATTTTGGTTAACTATTTTCGATTAAACCTTTAATAACTAATGAATAGATAATAGATTATCTGATATGGGTAAGATCTCAAGATTAGAGGTTTATGCAAAAGGTAGCTTAGTAGCGCTTGTTATTGGCTTACCAGCTGTATCCTCTTTCCTTATAACATGGAAGATAACCAATGATCTACTGATCTCAATTGCTGTAAGCATAGTTATTTACTTCATATCCATGGGATTTGCATTCAAGGTTGCAAAGAGACTTGCCAAGGATAACAGTAATGATAGCAAGGACAACAACAGCAATTAATAATCATTAATAAATGATCATTAGAGTTACTATTCTATTAGCAGTTCTCTTATTCTTGTAGCTCAACCCTCTCTACCCTGCCAACGCTTAAATATATCATGCTCTATACCAAGCTGATCTAATACCTTGC
>CAZLZM010000196.1:0-1975 GCA_964563995.1 uncultured Nitrosopumilales archaeon | reverse complement strand
TATTATGCTTTGAGCGCATCTTACTTATTTTCTTCTCATTGCATCAAAGCATAAAATGATTCAATTCATATCTTATAATAAAGTATTATTACATAAAAATCCGTAATATATGAGTACTATTTATTATTACCCTTCTTTAGTAACTTCTCCTTTATTTTATAGGTAAATGCAGTTCTATTTATTATATACCTCTCATGTATAGCCTCACCAACCTTCTCTACATCATCGTAAACTTCTGCTTTAAACTCAAGCCTCTTACCATTAACATTAACAAGCATAGCAATTATCCTAATATCCATACCAACAGGGGTTGGTGCTAGATGCTTAATATTAACCATAATCCCTACGGTATCGTGATTACTATCTAGATAAGGTTTAACCATATCTCTGCATACCATCTCTATAGCATTAACCATACTTGGAGTAGATAACACCATAACATCTGAACCTAGGAAGTCTATGCTCATAGACTCATCTACCCTTATTATAACCTCTTTCATCATGCCAACTTTAATATCCATGTTACTAATTACAAGCAAAGCACTAAAAACTTTTTATTACATAACATAGGAGTATTATTGTGAATAAGTTTATCCTTTACAAAGAGGGGAGGAGGATAAGGAGAGTAGATATAATTGGTGATGGTGTTGATGAAGATGATCCAATAGTAAGGGCATTGTTAAGTGTAGTTAGAACCAAGGGTTACACCGTAGTATTCAAGGATTATATGCTAATTAATGATTGTGAGAGTAGAGGTAGTAGTAATAGTAGTGGTAGTTCATGAATAATATAGTAGAGTATTGGAATAAGGTTAGACCACTTATAGATAATGAGATATCAAGGCTCCTACCAGTCTTCCTTGAGAAGATGCCTAATGAGCATGCAGAGATATTCAAAGAGAGTATAGAAGGAGGTAAGAGGGTTAGAGGAACATTAACATGCTTAGTATGCCAAGCATTAGGAGGCAAGTTAGAGGAGGCACTCCCTAGAGCTGTTGCTATTGAGTACATACATGCTGCAACGCTTATACATGATGATTACGTTGATCTTGATACAGTTAGAAGGAATAGACCAGCAATATGGACTCTGGAAGGTTCAAGGAGGGCTGTGCTCTTTGGAGACCTAATACTCTCATATATGATAAACATGATGACTGATATCAGCAAGGATGATGCAAAGGCTGTTGCAGAAGCTATAGCAGCTGTAGCCATGGGTGCATTCCAAGAACCCCTTAACCCTTTACGCTTAGTTGAGGATATAACTACAGGTAGATTCCCCTCTGGCTTGTATGATGTAATAATAGAGTTGAAGACTGGGGCACTGTTTGGTGCTGCAGCAAAACTTGGTGCTATAGCATCTAATAGGCTAGATGTTGCAGATAGGGTATATAGATATGGCTCAAAGTGTGGTGAGGCATTCCAGATAGCTGATGATCTTAGAGAGATACTTTACATAGTTGAGACACGTAAGGTTAATGTTAACAAGATGGTTACTCTATTCCCTGCATGTTTATACTACTCTAACGAGTCTATAAAAGATATGCTTGATATAATCATGGGTAAACCTGTAGATGTTGCGTCTATAATACTTGATAGATGGGTTCCATTGATAGAGCGAATGAGCAATGATATAGATGTTAGGATAAACCTTGCATTGAAAGAGATAGAAGGATTTGAGCATAACGAGTATACAGAGCTCTTGAAGTATGCACCAAGGCATATAGTAAGGCTTATGCTTGAGAGTAAGGTGGAGGCGTGATCGCTATATACTTTTTAAATTCAGGCGTATTATTAAAGCATAAACATTAAATGAACTACTATTATACTTTGCACCCCATGATACTGCGTCGAACATCCTCATTTTATTACATGGAGAATTACTGTTATTACCATCACTGTATATCCATGTCTTTATAGTATTACCATTTATATTTGCAGCAAAGGTAGTTGCGTTTACTCTTACTACTTCTGCAGTA
>CAZLZM010000195.1:0-1982 GCA_964563995.1 uncultured Nitrosopumilales archaeon | reverse complement strand
CATAAATGCAATGATAAAGAATAATCGTATATAGAGAGTGAACAGAAGATAAAAATATTTACTCTTCATTTCATTAATAATCCCAGTACTTGTAGTATTATCTACTCATTATTACAACGAAGAACCATAGTTAAATATTATATGCTATATCTTATCTTCTTTTTCTTCTCATAATTATTCAGTATAAATTTATTATGTTATAGGAACAGCCTTTGTGTATAGTGCTTTAACCTCATCTTCACTTAGATTATCAAACTCTAACCATATCTCACATACTACCTTGAACCTCTCAGCAACATCCAATGCTAACCTAGCTACTGATTCATTATCTATTCTAACATTAGCAAATGCTATGAATGTTCTGTAGCCTCTTCTCATAACCTCTCCACCAAACCTATGATGTAAGAACTCTACTATGCTCCTCTCAGCATGTTCATTGAACCCAATTATATAAACTACTATGCCTACTATAGGCTCTTTATCATATGGTACACCATGCTTGAACCAGTATATACTGAAATATGACTCCTGTGAGAAATATCCCCTTACCTCCCAGTACAGTAGCTTCTCTATAGGATAAGATCTAGCAAGTACCTCTTGAGGTGTAAGATGCCAATACAGTACTCTCACATATTCAAGTAACAATAAGCTAGTAATAAGCTATTCTTTACTGGGGATGATAGTTATATAGTAATGGTAATGGTATTGTATATTCTGTACTTAAAGTATTATTAAGCCTTATATTACTTAATAGTATCTTATCAAACTCACCCTCATAACTGCTCATCATCTTAACGTAGCCATCTATAACAGACAGTATTAAACCAAAACCTACAGTAGTGTTATACATGCTTAAGGCTACAAACATACCGTTTAGTATTGATGCGCTCAATATTAATGTATCATAATCATCATAATCCTTGAGCCTTTTTATATTGTTAATGGGTTTGTAGTTGTAATTCCCCTTATTACTCATCATTACAACACTCTTACCTATGAACTCATACTCCTTGCTATTAATCCTAAATGTTGTTAGCCTACTATTATCAGCATTAATGAACCTTCTATACTGCTCTACTCTTCTTGCTATCCTATCCCCCCTACTCTTATAAACCTCCCTTGGTATAGATAGATTTAATATGCTTTTGCATATACTCTTAACATCTTGCATATTATTGAAGCTACCAAGTATTACAACCATGTCTGGCTTAACAGCATCTACCATCCTTATCTTATATATGGAGCCGTAGTCATCTATGTAACCATCTGTATTTATTATACATATATCGCTCTTAACATTACCTATTAGATGCTTTAAACCTTGGATAACGTACCCTTCTATACCCATTGGGCTTAACTTGCCTATGAAGTAATAGTTACTACCTTTAACATCCCTAAGATCAAATATGTAATCATTTAGTATGCAAGATCCCATACATGCTGGTGGTGCAATATCTCCTTGCCCTATATCAGCATCAACTATACCTACCCTTAACCCTCTTGTCAATGCAAGATTTGCTATATAACTGGTTAGAGTAGACTTGCCAGAATCTGTACCTCCTATGAGCATAACCTTGAATGGTCTAATGTTAGAGTTAGTATAATGCTCAAATACCTGCTCAGCGTATCTCCATATGCTAGTGCCTAAACCTTCACTAGCATCCCTTACACTATACTCTCCATCATATAACTCTAGCATTACTGAGGCATCGTCTGAGTCTGCCTCAAATGGAAGTATCTTACCATACCTTATGCTTATACTTCTACCATTCATGTTTACCCCTAGCAAGGATACATCGCCCTTACATACAGCATGAGCCTTACCCTTTACAAGTAGTACCTTGCCTTTCCCAAGTGTTATAGATAATCTATGCATGTATACTACTATTAAAGGGAATCTAAATTGATAATAAATAATTTTCTTGCAATGTATTAATGAAATCATTTATATGGTACAATAATTAATTAGCTAGTATAATAAT
>CAZLZM010000194.1:0-1995 GCA_964563995.1 uncultured Nitrosopumilales archaeon | reverse complement strand
TGTAAAGTAAATGATGGGCATCTTTTACTTATTATTCATGCTCTATGATATACATACCCTTTGTTTACTTGAATATACAAGGGTATAAAAGGTATATGGGTATATATGTTATAAGGCATAATAGTAAATAATAAGTATCTGGTTGTAAATTATGTTTGCATAACATACACATTAGTTATTCAGCAATTAAGAATCTTGTGTTAACATAGTAACAGTTTACTCTTCTCATCCTCTGGTAATTTGGCTAGTAACTTCTCATATGTATGCTCTAGATACTCTGGTATTATCCTTGTATCAACTAGAACAGGCATAAAGTTGGTATCCCCACTCCATCTAGGTACTATATGCAAGTGAAAGTGATCTGCTATACCTGCTCCAGCAACCTTACCTATGTTTGCACCTATATTAAAGCCCTCTGGCTTTAAAGTATCCTTGAGCAATTCTAAAGAGATCTTTAAATACTTAAGCATATCCATGCCTTCCTCCTCATTCATATCAAGCACTGTAGCAATATGTCTATAAGGTGTAACCATGAGATGCCCATTGGTGTAAGGATACGCATTAAGTATAACGAATACATGCTTACCTCTCATTATTATCAAGTTCTTCCTATCATTACGCTCATTAGGCTTGCTACAGAATATACATTCATGCTCATTGCTACCTTGCTTCTCTATATACTCTATCCTCCATGGAGCCCATAATCTTTCCATAATTTAAATATAGATTGCTATCATAAATATTATTTCAATAATGGTACTTGCTAACATAAGGGAGAGAGTAGATAATGAGTTTAATAAGATAATCGATACCGCTAAAGATCTGATAAGCATACCTAGTAGGAACCCTCCAGGTGAAGAGAGAAGATGTGCTGAGTATATATACTCAAGCCTTAAGGAGAGATATGAATCCCTTTACAATGTAGTACTATTACATAAGCCATTTGAGCATAGACCACAAGTAATTATGTATCCTAAGGATGGTATAGACAGGGTAATAGTAGTACTTAATGGACATATAGATACAGTCCCAGAAGGGGATTACAATGCATGGCATGTGGATCCATTCTCTGCAACTATAAAGGATGGTTACCTTTACGGTAGAGGTTCAGTTGATATGAAGTCTAGTTTAGCAGTTATGATGCATATAATAGATATCTTGCAAGAGCATCCGATAAGTAAGAGTATTGTATTGATGTTTGCAGTGGGTGAAGAGAGGGCTGAGGGAGGTACATATGTAATGCTTACCCATCTCAAAGGATTAGGCTTAAAGGCTAAGTATGGCTTAGTATTGGAGCCTACAGCATTAAAGATATGCTATGCTCAGCAAGGAGCACTATGGCTTAGAGTTAAGGTTAAAGGTAAAGCAACCCATGCTTCGTTGCCAGAGTATGGTATCAATGCTATAGAACATGCAGCGAGAGTAATAGATGTATTGAGCAAGTATGCAGATTCTTTAAGAGTAAGAGCATATGAGCAGTGTATACCAAAATGCTCTATAACCATGATTAGAGGAGGTATAAAGGAGAATGTGATACCAGACGAGTGTGAACTAGTTATAGATAGAAGGTTAGGTATTGGAGAGCACCATGAGTATGTTAGGAAGGAGGTTGAGACACTACTAAACTCACTAAAATTAGATTATACCTTAGATATAATTGCAGAGAGGAATAGTATATTTATTGATAAGAACTCATATATAGCAAAGCAGTTATATTATGCATGTAAAGAGTTAAGCATAGACACCTGCTATTCTTGCTTCCCAGCATCAACAGATAACGAATATCTTGTTAAGGAAGAGATGGAGAGCATAGTATGGGGAGCTGGTTTACTTGAGCATGCACATGCTGTGGATGAGCATATAAGCATAAAGGAGTTAAAGTATGAAACTTATGCGTTAGCACTTACACTTCTGAGGCTAAAGCCTTAGCAGAATTAATTACATTTATTTTCATTTAAGCAACAAGTTATGAGGCTTTAAGTTTATAATATATCA
>CAZLZM010000193.1:0-2017 GCA_964563995.1 uncultured Nitrosopumilales archaeon | reverse complement strand
GTTTTTCCTCGTCAAGCTTTCCGGTAAAGGAGAAGAAAGGCCCCGCGTTCCTCACCTTCTGAACATTCTCTGACCCGTAGAAGGCCTCGTCAAACACGGTGGTCAACAGGCTCTCCCCATATCGTCCACCGGGCTTCAACACATCCTTGACCATCTTCGTCAACTGCATGTCTATGCCGATCTCTTCCTCCAAAGCCGTCAACGCGGCCGCAGAACCTGAAAACGGCGCGACCTTCCCCGACAAATCCCTCAACCAGTTTTCAACGATCGAGCTTGAAACCTTCCCACGACTTTGCAGAACACCCTGCATCTCGGTGAAATTTTTCGACCTAAGCTCAGTCATTCTCTCCGTAACTTTGTTATCTAACTCGGCCGATATTCGGTCCACAAGCCACTCGACCAGCAGCTGGATGGTGTTCGAGTCGTTGTTGAAGCTACCGATTGCCCTTATGTCATAAATTGTCTCCTGTTTGATGGCTGAAGCATCCACCGTGTAGCCTGTCAACATGTGTGTCAGATAAACGGTCACCTCTTGGATGACCTTGTCATAGGAGGTTTTCTCATCAATCAATACACCATCACAGTCAAAAATCACTCCACCTACTCTGGAGAGAGGCTCTAATGCTGCGTATTTCACGTAGATGGTGCCCATGCTTGTCCTGTACTCTAGATATTTTCTCTCAGGAGGTTCCAAGGTCTTCCCAAAGGCTGTACTCGATGTTGTATCTTAAAGATTTTTAAGCGGTTCAGAGACTTCGACATACATGTCTAAGGTTAGAAGCGTTTGTTGGGATGAGTTGGCTTGGGAGAAGGTTCGCGACGATTTTCATAGGAAGATGGTGTCAGGTGAGAGGGTGATGGTTGCGAAGCTGTTGCTAAAGAAGGGGGCCCGTGTCCAGATGCACAGGCACGTGAATGAGCAGCTTACTGTGGTTCTTGAGGGCAGCATAAAATTCTGGTTCGACGACAACACAGAGCTGGTCGCGAAAACCGGAGACGTGGTAGTTATTCCGTCAAACGTCGGACATGCGGCCGAAGCTCTCGAGGACACTGTGACTTTTGACATTTTTGCACCGCCGCGGGAAGACTGGCTAACAGGAAGAGACCACTACCTACGACAATAGCCCCTTAAGCTCTTTCGTAGAAAACCCATTCATTCATCAGCTTCTCATGCCAATCCATCGTCTCCTCTATGACCGTGTACATCTCCGTCATCTGAGCAATTTTGACAGCAAGAAGATGATAACATAAGGGCTTCTCGTGACTCATCACTCTGAAGAAGAAATCTTCACAGCTACAGTAGCCAGCCTCGGGTAGCACGAGATAATCTCGTGTTTTTCCGACAACCACCCACCTCACCCTGTCACCGGGCTTGAAAACATACTTCTTTACACGCTTAGCCTTCACGGCTTCGTAAGCCTCTTGGAAAAGCTCCGGGTTCTCTTTCTCCATCTTAGACAGGTCTGTGTTCAACTAACCAGCCTCCGCAGGTCTGCCAACGTGCCTAGAAAGGCGCCGTCAAGACCTATGACCTCTGCCTCTTCGAGGTCGAAAGCTCCTGACCTCAGTAGCGGGCCTCTTGTTAGGCTGCTTTGGCTCAGCTCGGTGACGGACCTTCCCTGCATGATTTTGTTGAAGCTCGGCATGATGATGAGCGATACCTCGTCACCAGCCTGTGGCGCATCTGTTTTAAAAAGCTTCGTGAAGAGTTTTCTCCTGTTACCGCGGAGTCTCAGCCAGACGCCCATTCTTACCGATGAGCCGCCACGCCCAATCCTTAGAACTGGATGTAGATGTCCTGTCACAATAACATCCATGGAGGCCACATGTATTGAGGGCTTTACATGTCCATGAGTAAACCCGATAGATTCTTCCTCTACAACAAACCCGTCCGCTCGACATAACGTGGCATGGCCCGCCAAAACTTTCTCAATCTTTCCATCATGGTTGCCGGGAAGGATGATCAACTCATCGACCAGACTCTTAACCGGCTTAACAAACCTCGGAAGAACCTCGT
>CAZLZM010000192.1:0-2028 GCA_964563995.1 uncultured Nitrosopumilales archaeon | reverse complement strand
TAGTGAAAGTATAGATTACAATGTTGCAATATTTGATAACGTACCTTATGTGAAGGGAATAATAAAGATGCAGGATAGACTAGTTGTGTACATAGACCTTAATAAATTACTTAACAATGGAGGTGATATGCATCAATGATACCAAGAAGCATTGTGAAGATACTTGTTGTTGATGATGCAGCATTCATGAGAATAGTACTCAAAGATATACTTAAAAACCTAGGCTATACTAACATAATAGAGGCTTCAGATGGTGTTATGGCTATAGAGCAGTACAAGAAGTTTAAGCCTGATCTTGTTACGTTGGATGTTAATATGCCTAAGATGGATGGTATACAAGCATTGAAACAGATAATGAGCATAGATCCAAAGGCTAAAGTGGTGATGGTTACTGCAGTTGAGCAAAGGTTTGTAGTCCAAGAGGCTATAAGGACTGGGGCAAAGGATTACATAGTTAAGCCATTCGATAGATCCATGGTTGCAACTGTTGTTGAGAGGGTTCTTAACACAAGATAGCAATTGACTTACAATATGAAAGAGTTGATACATATGCAGAATGGAGATAGCAAGAAGGCCAATATAGTAATAGTTAATGACTCTCCATATTTTTTATCATTGTTAGAGAACATAGTTAAGAGTAGCAATAGATTCAATGTATATGCTAAATTTACAAGTGCTTACAATGCACTTAATTTCATTTACAAAAATGTAGAGAATATAGATGTAATACTACTTGATCTTGAGTTACCAGATATGGATGGTATATCATTGATTGAGCAAGTATCAAGCATTAAGTTCATACCAATAATAGTTACTACAGCCTATGATGATTTATGGCTAGCAAGCAAGGTTATAAGCATAGGTGCATTTGATTTCATTAATCTAAGCAGTACAAAATTAAACGATCTCAGTTCATTGATAATAGCTAAGATAGAACTAGCATTAATGCTTGATACGGTTAAGAACAAGACAAAGAGTCTTAGTAAAAATAAGGCTAGCGCTTGTAGAAGTAATTTAAATTGCAAGATAGTAGTTATTGGAGCATCCACAGGTGCACCAAAGGTAGTAGCAGATATACTAGCATCTCTACCAAGTGATATAAATGCTTGTATAATGATTGTTCAACACATACCCAAAGGATTCATAACAAACTATGCTAGTATGCTAGCAGAGAGGGCAAATCTTAATGTTAAGATAGCATCCAATGGGGATAAGATAGTTAATGGGTTAGCATTGATAGCTCCAGCAGATTACCATATGATAGTTGAGAATGGCTATGTTAGATTAGACCAAGGACCAAAGTATGCACATGTTAGACCCTCAGCTAATGTAACTATGATCACAGCTGCAAGATACTATGGCTCTAATGTTATAGGAGTACTATTATCTGGTATGGGATTTGATGGTGCATTTGGTATGAAGGTTATAAAAGCATACAATGGATTTACAATAGCTCAAGATGAAGGAACATCAGTGGTATATGGAATGGCAAAGGTTGCTACTAATGCAAATGCAGTTGATATACTTGCTCCAGCAGACAAAATAGCATATGAGATAGTGAGGGCATTAAAGAGGTAGATGGATATAGATGAGTGGTGTAGAGAGCAGAGAGTATAAAGAGCTGTTCCTAATAGAGGCTAATGAGCATCTACAGAGTATAAATAATGAGCTCTTAGCATATGAGAAAGATAATGCAAGAGAGCATGTTGATAGCATGTTTAGATCCGTGCATACACTTAAAGGTATGGCTGCAACTATGGGTTATGAGAATATAAAGATACTGTGTAAGAGCATAGAGAATGTACTTGATGCAATAAGGGATGGTAAGGTTTTATTCTCAAAGATTATAGCTGATACTCTATTTGTGTGCTTTGATATACTACATAAATTGGTTAACGATGAGAATGCCTCTATAGATGTATCATCATATATAAAGAATTTAGAAGATTTACTTTTACTAAATAGTAATATATCATTAGGAGATAATAATAGTAATAATGTTAGTATCAATAATGATATCATTAGCAC
>CAZLZM010000191.1:0-2082 GCA_964563995.1 uncultured Nitrosopumilales archaeon | reverse complement strand
TTACTATACTATGATCAACAACTAATAATAACTCCTCTTCTTTACATTACTCAACTCCTGCTCAAGCTCCTCAGGTAATGCAGCTAAGCCAAATATCTCTGGATACATATCATGTATTATCTCTAATTCCCTGAATACATCTATTGCTGCTTTAGTTATCCTGTGAGCCTCATCCACACTTATACCCGTAACCTCTGCTCTATCAGGATGGTACTTTATCATTATCTTCCTAAACCTTGATACTACATCGTTCCAGTTAGCATCCGCAGGTAAACCAGTACCTTCCCATTGAAGCATTTCGAGCAGCCTATTCTTCCTCTCAAATATCTGTCTTACATCCATACTCTGTATCTCTAAGACCTTCTCCTTCTTAACCACAGCCTTCTTATTGAATATGAAGTGCCACTTGCCAAGTGTCTTCTCATTCTTCTCCCTTATGCATGCCTCCAGATCCTCATTGCTTAAGTGTAATCTTATTAGATCCCATATCTCCTCGTAGTATGTATCCTCTAGATACCTCCAATCGACCTTCCTCTTCTCCCCTTTCCTCTCCCATATCTGTCTTATTATAGCCTTCTCCCTAGGGTATAGTATGCCTAAAGCTATCCTAAGTAAAGTCCACTCCATCTGCTTCTCCCTCCTTATAATATCTCTCCTCTCAAGCTCTTCTGCAGTGAATATGTTGATATCTGATAACATTATAGCCTTAGAAGTCTCGTTTATCTCAGTTGTAGCAGTATCCAAGAAGCTGTTATCCCTCTCTATTATTTTGCCATGATGTAGGGTATGGTGTATCTCTAACCAGCTTGAATCCTTAAGGAAGTCGAACCATGCATTAAGGTAACCTCTAAGTGCTATCATAGCCTTCTTCTGGTTCTCATGGGAACCAGCCCATAATCCCTTGCTAGTGTACTCTGCCCACTCTTTAAGATTCTTATCTAATATACTCTCTTTATCGAATAATCTACATACATATTTAGCATTAGATAATCCAGCGTTTATGTATAAGGTTAGCATATATGCTATGCTTGCTGTGAATAGAAGGTAGAACGCATTAACACCTTTGCCATTCACCTCATATATCCTTGGATCTGCCCTCCATGCCTCAAGTAAACCATAACCATAAAGTATCCTATTTGCTTTAGCATCAGCGTATGCAGCAACATACTCTTCCTTATTCTTAAATACTATGAATGGGCTAGCATATCTATCTCCTGCTGCAACTATAGCAATCTTTCCTTTGCATAGATCATCAAATGCATTATAGAACTCCTTAGTCTTACTACCAAGTATTCTTGCTATTGGATCATTGTTGTTACTGAAGTTAAATAACATACTCCTCCTTTGCATGTTAGCCTTCATGTATTCAAGAGCATTGCTTATGTACTCATTGAATGAGTCATCCACATAAACATTCTTAATGCTACCAAGAGTCTTTGATCTACCCCATACTGTAGGGCAATTACTGTTTATAACTCTATCTATATCATAATCAAACGAACCTTCACCAAGGTATAGCATATATATTTATTTATCAGAAGTTAAATATATACTTCCCTTAGTATAATGCTAACAGTAATCATATAATAGTAATGCTTAGTAGATATCTCCATGGATATGCTAGAGGAGATATTTGATATGCAGAAAGAGTATCTTAAGATACTTAGTTTAAAACATAATGAGTTCACTGCTTACAGTAAGGAGGAGAGGGTATCTAGGCTATGTATAGCTATAATCCATGAGGCATGTGAGTTACAGGATCTGACTGAGTGGAAATGGTGGAAGAACAAGCATGGATTCGATACTAGCAAGGCTAGGGAGGAGTTAGTAGATATACTTCATTTTGTTATTCAGATAGCATTAGAGCTTGATATGAGTGCTAATGATCTATTTAATGAGTATAAGAAGAAGAATATTATAAACAGAGAGAGGCAGGTTAATGATTATTAACTATATAAAATTAATTTTATAGATAGAACGAAAACCTCGCCTTTTAAGGCGGGGATGATACTATACGAACAAATAGACTTAAATACTATATAAGTAACAACAAATAATAATGCAAGTATTAAACTACAAGTA
>CAZLZM010000190.1:0-2123 GCA_964563995.1 uncultured Nitrosopumilales archaeon | reverse complement strand
GTTAAAACTAGACTTTCTTGTCAGATCGTTGTAAGTCATTGCACAGCAAGGCTTAATAATGAGTTCTAGATAATTTCTTATATTAGAATGCCTGTTATATGTAAGAAGTGTGGACTGCCAGAGGATCTATGTGCATGCGGAGAGTTAGAGAAGGAAGAGAGTAAGATAGTTATTAGGTTAGAGAAGAGGAGGTTCAACAAGGATACTACAATGATAGAAGGTATAGGCCATGCTGGAGATCTAGATAAGATAGTTAAGTACCTTAAGAGTAAGCTTGCATGTGGAGGTACTACAAAGGATGGTTACATACTCTTGCAAGGGGATCATAGGGAACAGGCTAAAAAGTACCTTATAGAACTTGGCTTCAATGAGTCCTCAATAGAAGTACATTAATAAATAAAGAGTATATGTAAGCAGAGATAATATATTTATGCTGGTAACAATTGTATTATGCAAAGAATAAATAACTGTTGTTGGAAGACATTACTGAAATTTAATACACTCATAACACTTACTATAGCTGCCTTAATGTTATTCTCATTTCCTTTAGGTACTTACATAATCTTTATACAAAGCTCCAATCATGCTCTAAGCGATACATACATACTCATACCTATGCCTATAAAGATAGAGTTGAATGTCTATTATCTTTTCATTATAGCATGGTGTACCTATCTAATCCTCTTTGCTATAATATTATTAAAGCCCAACAATATAGTAAAGGTTACACTAAGTATAATACGAGGTAACTATGATGATGATAATAGAAAGCTTAAAGATAACATACTTTCTATTAACAATAAAAACAATAATAAATACACCGCTATAATAGATAGAAACCTACTTATGGTAACTATTGCATGGTTCTCTATATTCATACTAGCATCTAGGGGGATAGATGCGATACAGAGTGCATTTGGTATAACCATAGGTTCTCTAGAATCAGAGTATGATAACTACATAAGATACTTCATAGATGCCTCTACAGCACCATTGAAGGAAGAGTTTGGATTCAGGGTTATGCTAATAGGTTTACCTGCTTATCTATTCCTAGCCAAGCATAATGCATCATTAGCAAGTACATTGTGGCATCCATACAGTAACATTGATGTTAACATGAAAAGAAAAAGAAGAGAAGGAGTAATAGCATTCATCATAATAATAAGTGCTTTACTGTTTGCTTTATCACATATACTATTCAGTTCTGGTTGGGGTTATGGTAAGATATCCCAAGCAATGTTAGGTGGGCTTATACTTGGATGGTTATACTATAGATATGGCTTTCATACTGCAGTTATACTACATTGGACTATAAACTATATGCTCTTAGCTTACTTGCTCTTTAATAATGGTATTGTATCTAGTGAGTACTCTTCTAGTACTACACTCTTGCAATATAATTGTAACAACACCGTTATTTATATAATAGATCTCTTAACTCTCATAAATGGTATAATTACTCTAGCAATTATCTTAAGGTATAATCTCAAGAGTTATATAGTTAGATTGAGCACTTGGTTTAAATTACTAGTTTATCTCATTTTTATTAGTTTAAGGTGAGTAATAATAGATGGTAGTATTAGGCAAGAGCGAATTAATTAAGATTATAAACAATCACAAGTGTATACATCCATTCAACTATAACCTATTGGATGGTGATGGCTACATATTAACAGTTAAGGAGGATGTTACCCTTAACTATCTAGAGCACAAGAACGTTGTAAGCAATGAGATAGTATTTACATTGCCTAATATAGTTGCTCATTTAACAGCAAAGAGTAAGTATGGTAGGCTAGGCTTATCATTCTTGAATGCTGCTAAGGTACACTCAGGCTTCATAGGCAGGATTGTATTAGAGGTTGTTAACCTTAACAACTATAGAGAACCTATAACAATAAAGAGAGGAGATCCATTCATGCATATAGAGTTCATTGAGCGAATAGGTGAGCCAGCACCATATGATGGCGAGTATCAATTCCAGTACATGAACAGCGAGGAGGTAAAGATGTATATCAATATGATAAAGAATGATCCTAACCTTAGTAAGGTATTTAATATTAAGAGACTTGAGTTGATAGCATCAAAATCAAAAGACTTTATCTAGATAGATATATCTGTTTCTT
>CAZLZM010000189.1:0-2137 GCA_964563995.1 uncultured Nitrosopumilales archaeon | reverse complement strand
TTCTGCCCTGTGACAAGTCCTGCAACTTCTACCGCTCCAGTTGCTGACTGTAATCCTTCACTTATAGTTGTCTTGCTCTTCTGTGTTGTACCGAATCCTGCATTCAATACTACAAATGCTAGTGCTGCTGCTACAACTACGAATGCTATCATCACTATCGCTGACTCTATACCTAAGATACCTCTTCTATGCTTCCTTACCTTGCTATTGTTGCTTAGGCTTATTATTGAAGCCATACCATAAGTATAATGCATATCAAGATATGGATTAGTATGTAAGTAAGTATACATACTGGAGATAACTATGAATAGATGAATAAAAATAACTTATTCATTATATTATTATTACAAATCCGTATACTATCTTAATGAAATAAACTTTAAATACTAACTATATAAATTAAAATTATGGTTCATGCCTATGATGCAAAGAATATTATAAATTTACTGTTCGATAAGCAGTATTGGCATATATATGGTAAAGCAATAAGATCTATGCTAGGTAAGAGAACCCCTTTCTATGGTTCGGCAGATATAACAAACTACTGTAACCTTCACTGCTCACACTGCTACTGGTGGATGAGTAGGAACTCTAGCATGCAGGAGTTAAGCCTTGAGGGATGGAAGCATGTAATAGATGAAGTATTCAAGAAGAGGTTCAATGTAACCCATGTATACCTCCTTGGAGGAGAGCCTTACCTTAGACCAGATGTTATAGAGCTCTTCAGCAATGAGATGTATGGTAAATGCACTGTAGTCACAAATGGTACCATGCCTATAAGGTTCTTCAAAGGCATAGTACTCTACATAATATCAGTAGATGGTCCTAAGGAAGTGCATGATATGATAAGGGGTAAGACATACGATAAGATAAAGAGCAATGTAAGAGAGTTCACAAGCACATATGGCAAGAAAGGTAAAGGCTTTTATACTGCAGTTAACATGACTATAAATACATTAAACTACAAGCATGTTAAAGAGATGGTCTATGAGTGGATAGATCTAGTTGAGGGCTTGGTATTCCAGTTCTACACACCATTCAGTGAGAATGACCCATTATGGCTACCATTTGGGAAAGAGAGGGATGAGGTTATAGATGAGGTTATAAGGCTAAAGAAAGAGTATTATACATTCATATTAAATACAATACCACAGTTGAATACATTTAGAAGACCATGGGGCGTAAAATGCCCTAACTGGATGTGTGTTGCCGTTGATGCATTTGGTAGGATAAAGAGCCCATGCAGCATGGGTAGTGCCGATCCTAACATGCCACAGCCAATATGTGAACGTTGTGGATGTTTGGGTAACTGTATAGCATATACCTATGGGCTTAGAGGTGATCCTAGCAAGGAGTACGATGTCTATGCTAAGTTAACCAATATTAGATTTAGTGGTTCTTTAGTACATCAAAGCAAATAATATGTTAAATTATTAAAAGTACTTAATTTTTTATAATTAATTATTAAGTATAATGTTAACCTTAAAGGTTATATGATACCTTTACAATAATATTATTGTAGGGTGGTGTTCAATCATGGATGGTATTGTGATAGAGGTTATGCATAGGCTAAGTAAGACATCAATGCTAGTATTAATGGTTACAATATCTATACTAGCACTATATCCTGTTAATGTATATGGTTTAGATGCTATGGCATATAATACAGCAATGACTCTTACATTGTCATATATGGCAATAAGCTATGCAATAATGATTATCATTGGTATGAGTGTTAATAGATTAAATAAGTTACCAATACACCACCCTACGATTGGGGAGGGTTATGAGTAAGGCAAGGGTAGGATCTGTTAACTATACTATCAGTTATAGTGATGAAGGTTACTCAGATACAACTGTATATACAGCAAGGAATATGCATGATGCATTGATTAGCGGTCAAATGATTATAGAAGATAAGTTCAATGGACCTATAAATATGGTTATAGGCAACATAAAGCAGGTAACAATAAAGAATAACAATAAATGGTATGCTATATTTACTGTAGAAATGGTATATCCTATATTCAAGTTCATTAATTTAAAGAAGATAGTAGCAATAGATCTAGGCATAAAGAGCTTCATTGTAGATAGCAATAATAACAAGATAGAGAAACCTAAACCAGAGAATAGGCTA
>CAZLZM010000188.1:0-2165 GCA_964563995.1 uncultured Nitrosopumilales archaeon | reverse complement strand
TACATGCCTCTAGGTTAGACTCTAACCTCTCCTCATATAGTTTATTAGGATATAGTCTATACTTGTAGTTTAATACTTGCATTATTAATATTTGTTGTTACTTATATATAGTATTTAAATTTATTTGTTCGTATAGTATCATCCCCGCCTTAAAAGGCGAGGTTTTCGTCCTTATATAAACAAACAATAAGAATAAAAATAATTCCCAAACAATTAATTAAATAAATGTTAGCATCATACCATTATGTTCGGTCTCATGCTAACGTACTTTGGCATGTTCAATGGTATAAATGGCTTGTCCTTTATCTTCTCCTTTATCTCTCTTATTAACTCATCTATACTCATACTCTTCACACCAACACCTCTTACTCTAACGTTAACAGTATCTTTAGCAAGGACCTCCTTCTCTCCAATAACTATTATGTATGGTATCCATTCCAACTCAGCATCTCTTATCCTCTTGCTTACGCTCTCTTCTCTATCATCTATATCAACCCTTATCTGATTACTCTCTATACTTTGCATTAGATCAACACAGTACTGCATATAACTATCATTGACTGGTATCAATCTTACTTGAGTTGTTGATAACCACAATGGGAACATTGGTGTCTTACCCTCCTTCTGTAACCTAGCATTCTTCTCAAGCAATGCATATATAACTCTCTCAACCGCCCCACTAGGTGAGTTATGTAGTATTATTGGGTTCCTCTTATTACCTTGCTCATCGATAAATACGATACCATACCTTGAACCATTCTCAACATCTATTTGATCTGTTGATAGTGCTGATGCCTTTGCAAGGTTATCTATAAAGTTAAACTCCCACTTTAGAACAAAGTAGAAGAACCTCTCGCTCCACTCCTCTACAAGTACTGCTTTATCAAACCTCTTAACTAACTCAACTATGAACTCTTTATTCTCATTGTAAAAGTCAGATGTAACTCTTATAGCCATCTCAACGCTATCCAAGCCTATACCTAGTTCATTTATCACTTCCTTTGATAACTCTAACCTCTTTATCATCTCTTGCTTTGCCTGCTCAATATCCTTGCATAGTGCATGGCAGTCCGGCATTGTAAAAGCCCTTAACCTTCTCAAACCTACCAACTCTCCACTCTTCTCCTTTCTAAATGAGTATCTGGTTAGTTCGTATATTCTTAGTGGTAGATGCTTATAAGATATTGTAAAGTCTTTAGCCATTAGGAATTGACCGAAGCATGCAGCAAATCTAAGGAAGAACTCTTTGCCTTCGGACTCTATCATATATTGCCTAGCAGGGAATCTATTGAAGTAGCTTGCGAGGCTAGGATGCTTAGTATCATACATTATAGGAGTCTCAACCTCTACTGCACCATACTCTATAACCTTCCTAGTAACATACTGTTCTATCAGTGATTTTATTAGCCTTCCTTTAGGATAGAACCTTAGGTTACCTACATCAGAGGCTGGCTCGTAGTCCGCTATTGCTAACCTCTTCATTAATCTAACATGTGGTGGCTCCTCATCAACCTCCCTTCTCTTCTTTACCTCATAATCTGCTAGTGCCTTTAGACCCTCATTACCATTGAACTTGTACTCTTGTAAAGGTATTCTATTACCATTAGGCTCAAGTATGTACCATTTAGATACCAACCTCTCCTCTCTTTGTAATGCTTGAGATACAGTTACAGTAGCAGTAGTACTCTTGCTATTACTGCTAGAATCATGCTTGCTTATATGTATAGAATGCTCTGCTAAAGGATGACCCTTTATGCTTAGTGTGAAAGCCTTTGTCCAGCCGAATGGGGCTCTATAAACTACTATATCGTTATCCTTCCTTAGTGTAGAGTCTATAGCGTTAATTATCTTTAATGCACTCTTTGCATCTGCTAGGTTACTGCTGAGATGAGCATAAGGGTATAGCATGAGTCTATTGCACTTAACCCTCTCAAGCCATGACCTTATCTCCTCTGCAGTCTTACTTACAATGCTATCATCATCATATCTCTCTACTGCTATGAATGCTACTACTAGATCGTCAACCCTTACCTTGCTCTTCTGTGCATCCTCAGCCTCCATTATCTCCTTCTCTATAGGCTCATACTCGATAAAGTTTGAGTGTAATGCTAATATCCTCATTAACCTTAAGAGTAAGCAAAGTTAGATAAAAAGATACTCTTAGT
>CAZLZM010000187.1:0-2209 GCA_964563995.1 uncultured Nitrosopumilales archaeon | reverse complement strand
TGGGCGGGAAGGGACTTGAACCCTTGACCTTGGCTGTGTGAGAGCCACGTCCTAACCATGCTAGACCACCCGCCCTATACATTTATATTTATAATTGTAGTATTGTATATTTTTACTATCAATCTATCTATAACTTAGTTTTATAAATAGATCTTAATTTTATTATGGTTGCTAATCTATAATAATTGATTGTATTTTACAACGTATGATCTATATTATTTTATTCTATTCTATTATTACACACTTTACTTCTTGGCTCCTAGAGTTCTATTCTTTAATCTCATCTTATCACTCTTGCACTTTCTGCATCTTATAGCATCTATGGAGTTCCTTACTCCACACTTGAAGCAGATCTTAAAGAAGAGTCTACGCTTCTGTGCTAACTGCTTTTTGAATGTGTCTGTTATAGGCATACCTACTTCTTACTATTACTTAGGTATTTTTATCTTTCCTTCTCTTCCCTTACTTTAATTTTGATCATTGCTCTATATTGAGTCATATCTTAAATCCATCTGCTCTATAATTATGGTAAGAGTAACTTCTATCTCTCCATACAACACCATACTTGCTTCTCTTAATCCCACTAAGAAATCCATAGAATATGATAAGTGATGCTAAAGGCGCACATAAACTATGAATAGGATTTACCTTTATACCAACACCCTTTACTGTATGTAGCATTGATGTTATCATCATTACCATAATTGTTGTTATGCTAGAATATAGCAGGTATAGACTTAATTGCATATTGCTAACAAGTAATGAGTATGGTACTGATAGTAAAGGATATATAAAGAGGAAGAATGTTAATGCTACTATACCTATAGCCTTTGCCTTGCTAACAGCATATATTGGAGCAACCAATCTAGCAAGACCATTTATAAGAGTATTAAAATCCCTAGACCATACAGCATAGAATAGATGATCAGCAAGGTACATCTTGATCTTGAACCCTTGCTTCTTTGCTCTTGCCCCTAAAGCTCCATCCTCTACTATCTCATTCCTAACATCACTATGCGTTCCTATAGACTCGTATACGCTCCTCTTTATCATATAGTAACTACCAAAGAAGTAGCCTGTATCATGCTTGCTGCTATTAACTCTCAATGGTGAGTACCTTGAGTATAGAAATGTTAATAACAACGGTACTGTGATCTTGCTCCATCTATCTATGCACTCGAGTCTAGGCACTAGGGTTAAGGCATCTAGACCATCTCTAAGCATGTTTGATACTGCTAGGCTTAGCAGTCTTTTATCATGCAAGCTATCGGCATCGGTAAAGAGCAATAGTTCAGCATTTGAGTGAATATATGCATTGTAGCATGCCCAGTTCTTTCCAACCCAACCCTCTGGCTTACTATTTAAGCGTATAAATGTTATCTTATTACTCATTCTCTTTGCATAATCATTTATTATAGTTGGGGTATAATCTGTTGAGCAGTCATCAACTGCTATTATTCTGTAGTTAGTATACTCTTGCTTAAGTAATGAGTCAAGGCATCTTGATATGAAACGCTCCTCATTTCTTGCTGGCACTATTATATCTACACTAGGATATCTATTTATGATTATTTTATGCTTGCTATGATCAAGTTTAGGTGCGTGTCTGTAGGTCTTCAATGCATATGCTAAGAAGTATACCCATGTACTCAATACCCCTAATGCTATTGATAGCATGATAGCATTGATCAGAGTTAGTAGCATGCTTGCATCAAGTAGTATTAGAATAACACAAATAAAATCTATTTTATTTATTGTTATTTGAGCCTATTGCAGCATCTGTAGCAGCACTGTTTATCCTCTCCAACGCATCCTTAGTACCCTCTTCTATATGCCCTTTAACCATGGATGAGAATACCGAGAGTATTCCCTTTAGTCTTATATCCCATAGAACATTGACCTTGGTCTTACCATTCATATCATCTAGAGTTATCACTTTATGCCCTTGCATGGGACCATCGAGTATATTAATATCTATAACCCTCTTAGAAGGCTCTATACTTACTACCTCCTTGCATAAGGAGTCTCTAAATGCTATTATAACCTCTCTAGTTATTGTATTACCATCTACGCTTATGTTCTTTATACTCTTTGTACCATGCCAATACTTTGGCTCATTATCAAGATCACTAACTATACTCCATACTATATCTATTGGGGCATCTATAACTTTGCTAACCTCTAGCCTTATACCCATGCTTATTAATAA
>CAZLZM010000186.1:0-2247 GCA_964563995.1 uncultured Nitrosopumilales archaeon | reverse complement strand
CAAGGAAATGCTGTAAACCATATATTCATTAGATTGATCAAGGACTCACAAGGAAGACCATTAGACTGGGAGTTTGTAGTTAACACTACTGGGACAAAGCCACAAGATGCTATAAAGATAGCAGAGGTTACAACTGATAGTAGTAATGTAACATCAATAGTAGATAGAAGGGCATTAGGAGATCTAACGTACATGTTCGTAGGCTCATATGATAAATTAGAGCCAAGGGCGGGGCTTATAGTTAGTGATCCAGATCTAAGATATATACTTGTTAGAGATAGTAGTAATACAAGATGGATACCATTACTAGGCTCTAAAGGTAGTGATTATCCGTTCTTCTCACTATATGAGGCAAGAGATCACTTCAATAGAGAACAAGTTAATGTTACAAATGCTCCTCAATTATACATAACATCCCTAGCAGCAATAGAGAATGGTAGTAATGATACTAGTGTTAGAATGCATGCCATAACTAATGGAGGTAGTATAGCAAATGGATCATCCGCATTCTTTAGAACTAACTATACCCTGAAACCTTCTATACAAGATGCGTATAGAACTTTAAATGGTATAACCATTGAGTTAAGATTTAGGCTTGTTACTAGAGTAAGCAATGTTAGACATGCATTTGGACTAATAGATGGTTTAACTAGCATGGATGCGTTCATATCAAGTGTAAGGAAAGTATGCCTAACTGTAGATGGGGTAGGTAATTTTACTGCTAGAGTAGGTAATGGAATAAATGAGAGTATATTTGATACAGGTATAACAAGTGATACGCTATGGCATGTATTAAGAGTTGAATGGTATAGCAACAATGTTATATTCTATATCGATAATATTCAGAGAGCTACTATAACATCTAACATACCAACATCTGCACTCAACATATTCTCATCGGTATACAATTTTACAGGAGCTAGTACTAATGTATTCAACATAGTAGATTATTGGCATTATAGGGTTATTTAACTTAATTAATTCAAATGGGGTGGTAAGACTATGGGTATAGTAAAGATAAAGGTTTATAGGAGTGATGGGGATATTAAGCAAGTATTACTTAAGGAATATACTATAGATAATGGTGAAGATCTTTTCGTGTTGCTTATTAATCTACTCTTAAGAAACTTTAACATGTTGATTGAGATTGTTAAAGATAATAATAGCAATAACAGCAGTATTAATGGCAGTAGAGGTAATGAAACAGAGTCGTTATCATCTAGTAATAGTAATGAGCATGAAGAATATTGGTTTAGCAATATTTGAGGATTTTGAATAATTTATGCTATTGTGATCTAAAATGAGTATTATATTAGATGTTGAAGGTAATTACCCATATTTTGATAATTATTATGGTGCAATAGATCACTTTAATAGAGAGAATATAAACCTAGTTGAGATATATCAAGTTTATACTACAGATGCTTACGCCGAAGCAAGGATACACAGTGATATGGATAATTACAGATACCATGCATTATTCTTAGGTAGGGCAGGAAGTAATGGAGGTATGTATCCTCAAAGGATAGCATCCGTTGGAGCAAGGCATTACTATGTATCTCCAGCAATGCTCATTAATGCAGATACTATTGTATTTGAGTGCTTGTTTAGGCAACTTAATAGTGTACAAAGGGGTGAGAAGGTAAGTATAGGGCTATTCAGCAATACCCCAATAAGTTACTCTGGTAACGATGATGCCTTCTCAAATAATGCAATGATAACGTTAAGGTATGATGGAGGAGATAATTACACTGTACCTAAGGATAGCTATGAGATAGTGTATTGCAATGATAACGGTAATGTTACAGTAGTTAATAGTGGTTTAACAAGAGATAGCAATGAGCATAGGTTCAAGATAGTATGGAGTATTAATAGAGTTGATTTTTATATTGATGGGATACTCAAGCATAGTACTAACAACAGTAACATGATACCTAGTAGAGCATTGTTACCTGCATTTTCAGTAAGGAACGCTAGAACTAGTGTAACCTTAGATGTTAGACTCATTATAGATTATTGGCATATACACTTTCTGAAGTTAAATAAATTAATCTAGATTAATAAGATAATTAATATTAGTATTTAGATGAATAAATGTATGATGAATTTTATAGTTATAAAATGTTAATATAATAAATATAATAATAATAAGAAAACTACAAAAATATTTTTATAATATAAATAATTTAATTATTATAGTGTATTTTATTTTTATTATTGTTATCTGCTAGGCTTACTAGGCATACT
>CAZLZM010000185.1:0-2265 GCA_964563995.1 uncultured Nitrosopumilales archaeon | reverse complement strand
AGAAACAATCATATAGTTACAGAGTATAAAGCAAAGAGTCTAGGTTATAAACTAAGTGAGAGAATAATAGATATAGTTGCTAGACAAAGGATAAAGGAGGATGGATTAACAGATAGCAGTGATCAGAGTACTGAGGTAAGTAATCTGGTTAAGAGGATTATAGCAGATGTAACTGCATACCCAAAGGTTAATGATGCTATGCAAGTTAAAACATTGTATGATGAAGGTATAGATCCATATATGTATGTTAAGAGATCTGGAATAACATTACCAATATATATACTACAATATAGGCCTGCAATAGATGCCTTGCAAGAGTTAGCAGAGATCGCTGGCTATATATTCTTTGTTGATGCTGATGGTAAATTACATTTTCATGCTCCTGGTATAAACTCAAATATAATAACATTCAAGGATAGTATAAATGCAAGTGATAATCCTAGCACAACTGGGCTTATAGTAGATTATGAGTTAGAGGATAGTATTGAGCAAGTTAAGAATGTTATATATGGATTAGGAGGGAACAGACCAAAGATAAGCAAAGAGGTTACTGTTAGTAATGCGTATCAACTGTTAACAGAGTATAAAGCTGTTAAGATAAATCTAGTTGGAATAGAGAGAGAGTTACAATATATAGCAGTTAAAGTTGCAAAAGTAAGAGATGATTTAACATTGCCATTAGAAGGTGAGTTAAGGTTAGATGATGGTAACAATAGACCTAAAGGCGCATTGATAAAGGCATTTAGGAAGGATTATCAAGCTATAAGTGCTAAAGTAGGCTCAAGTAATGGGCAATGGGTACTATTTGATGTTGGTGAAGAGAATTTGGATGTTAATACACCACATTGGCTTATTCTATACAAGAAGGGCGATACCAATAGCACATATGCATGGTATCATGATAACTCTACCATTGGTGTTAATGCTAGGTCAAACGATGGTGTATCATGGATTGTGAATAATAACAGTTATCAGTTCAACTATAGGCTATATTATTCTCAAAGATTGCTAACGCCAATAGCAGATAATGGCAGTATAAATGCATATGGTAGAAGAGAGGCTGTTGTATCATGGCCTACAGTTATAGAAGATGTTGAGCTTATAGCATTAACCAGAGGGCAATTAGAGACAGCAAAGAAGAGGAAGCAATTCATAACATTAACATGTATACCAGCAGATACAATGCTAAGGTTAGGAGATGCTATTAGAGTATTTGATAGCATAAATGGATTAGATGCTATATTCGATGTAACTAACATAAGTTACTCATTTGATCAAGGTCTTGGTGAGTATAATTACAAGTTCACTGTAAAGGGTGTAAGGTTCATTTAATATGTTAATATTAGTATTTGATTATGAGCTTTAGAGATATCAGAAGTGTATCAAGTATAAGCGATATAGTAAAGAGGTTAAGTGAAGAACTTGCAAGGGAACGCTATGGTAGAAGAGGCGAGATACTTTACATACTGAATATCTATGTGACAAATGGAGAAGAAGATTATGTTAATACAATTGATAATACTTCAACTAACATACTAGTAGGTGAGTATGTATATGACTCAACAACACATGACTTTGGATCATACTCATAGTGTAACTATTAGGGGAATGGTTGAGATAAGATTGTATGAGCGAAATGAGCTGGTAAAGAGTATTAACGTTGATAATTTAGTTGTTAACATAGGTAAGCAAGTACTTGCTGATATAATAACGGAGAAGAGTGTAAATATTGCTTATGTTGCAGTAGGCTCTGGAACAAGCCAAGTTACTCAAGGAGATACAGCATTACAACAAGAGATAGGTAGAAAAGGAATAACTATGAAGAGTACAAATGGCAATCAAGCAAGGTTTGATACATTCTTTGATACATATGAGATGAATGGTACATGGAGAGAGATAGGCTTAATAAGTAATGATAACAGATTAGTTGCAAGAACCTTGCTTAGTAGTGAGATAAACAAGACAAACAGCAATACTTCTACTATCTCTTGGAGTATAACATTTCAGTAAAGCGTAGTATAATGGGTGTGTATAAGCATATGGAGGTGATTGGATGGTTAGATATACAATACCAAAGGTAGGAAGAGCTATATCAAGTAGTGATTGGTACAGGTATATAGGTGCATTTGCTGTAGACTATATAGATTACGGTTTCTCAGTAACTACTGCAAGTAATCTACAGGTTAACGTGAGCAGTGGAAGAGCATACATACAAGGTATCGCATTGGAAAGCGATACTAATGAGCAGTTAACTATGCAAGGAAA
>CAZLZM010000184.1:0-2280 GCA_964563995.1 uncultured Nitrosopumilales archaeon | reverse complement strand
TATAGAGTGTATGTATATAAGGCTTATGAACAATTTGTTCATATCCTAAAAAGACCTATTTAAATAGAGGTTCTATGGTAGTGAACTATCTGCCTTGCGCAGGGAATCATTAATATTAATATAAAAACAAACTTTAAATCCCTTCTACTGGTGAGGTTTAACTATATGAGCAGGAAGGTTAAGGCATTAAGGTGTAGAGAGTGCAATGCTGAGTATGAGCCTATACTAAAGTACATATGCGATGAGTGCTTAGGGCCATTGGATGTTGAGTACAGCATGGATGCTATTAAGGTTAGCAGGGATACCTTTGCATATAGAGCAAAGAACTACTGGCGCTATATAGAATTATTGCCTGTAGAGGATACAAGGAGTATTGTAAGCCTTGATGCTGGGTTTACACCATTGCATAGAGCAGATAACCTTGCCAACGCATTAGGTTTGAGGCATGTATACATAAAGAATGATAGCATGAACCCAACATTCTCATTCAAGGATAGGCCAGCAGGCGTTGCAGTCTCAAAGGCAAAAGAGCTTAGGCTAAATGCTGTAGGCTGTGCATCAACAGGCAATCTAGCAAGTGCTACTGCAGCCCATGCCTCTAAAGCAAGGATGCCATGCTACATATTTGCCCCATACAGCATAGAGCATGCAAAGATCGCTCAAGCACTATCATATGGGGCAGAGTTCATTGCTGTAGATGGCACTTACGATGATGCAAACAGGCTTGCAATGCAGATAGCAGAGCATATGAATATAGGCATAGTTAATGTTAACCTAAGGCCATACTATGTTGAGGGCTCCAAGACTTTAGCATATGAGGTGTTAGAGCAGTTATCATGGCATATGCCAGATCATCTGATCATACCTGTTGCATCTGGTGCAATGCTTAATGCTATATGCAAGGGTTTAGAGGAGATGCATATGCTAGGCTTAATAAACGGTATAGATGTTAGGATAACAGCAGCGCAAGGCAAGGGGTGTGCACCTATCGTTGATGCATTCAAGAACAATAGAGATGAGATAATACCAGTTGAGAACCCTAGCACTATAGCAAAGAGCCTTGCCATAGGGGATCCTGGTGATGGTATATATGCTCTGAGAAGATTAAGGCAGTTCAATGGCTATGCTGAAGATCCAGATGATGATGAGATAGTAGATGGTATACTGATGCTAGCAAAGCATGAGGGTATATTCACAGAGCCTGCTGGAGGGGTAGTTATAGCAGCACTGAAACGCTTGGTAGATCAAGGGAAGATAGACAAGGATGAGCATGTTGTATGCTACATAACTGGGAATGGTCTTAAGGCTATAGATGCTATAGATAATAGGGTAAAGATGCCAAGGGTGGTTAAGCCTATGGTTGAGGAGGTATTAAGCATGATCATGCAACGATCACAACTACATGCTTTATAGTAGTTATTTTATGAAAATATTAAACATATAGCGATTAGATACAAGTTAAATGGTTATAATATTAATATATCAGCAAGGATAATTGCTATATTGATAGCAAAGGTGAGCTACACCTGACTAAAGTCAGGTGCTTCCTGCTTCATTGACTTTAACCTTAGAGTCTCCACAGGCGTAACTTCCCCATGCTCCATGGGTAGTATTACATTTATACCCATATTTTGTAGTATATCAATACCTCTTTTCTTTACTATATAGGAAGAGTTTTGATCCCTATCTATGGTTATGTTACAGTAAGAACAGTGATGTATTCTATCATCTAGGGTCTTAGGTACTATGCTACCACACTTGTAGCATTCTTGAGTAGTGTTTCTAGGATCAACTGGAATTAGTAATTTTGCTTTATACTTAGCTTTATGAAGGTAGTAAAGGGATTGTCAAGATAAGCCCAGCATGATCTCTAGGTTGTAGAGTTTTATGAATACTTCTAGGAAGTTGATTGTTGATGGTATTGATGCTCTGAAGGGGAAGCTGTTGTAGAAGGCTTTGAGGAATTGAGCCTCCTCTTCACTTTAGCGAAACCACTCTATACTATTCCTCTCTCCTCTAGCTACCTGCTCATACTCCAATCCTAGCCTCTTCAATGCATCTATATACCAAGGCATAATCAACGAGTATAAGGTTTGTTCTCACAGTATTGAAGAACTTGGTTAAGAAAGAGCTCTGCATCCAACGCACTTCTCGTGTATGATACTCTTACAGCAAGTTCTCTTGTATCCACATCTCTAGCCATCCATACATACATACATAGATAGATAGATAGACTTGCTCTCCCTGAAGCTTAGTCTCATCTATGGCAATACATCTTCT
>CAZLZM010000183.1:0-2291 GCA_964563995.1 uncultured Nitrosopumilales archaeon | reverse complement strand
GGGGAATTTACGCTTGGGGAGATGTTAAAGTCTATGAACCAAGAAGCCTCGCCTTAAAAGGCGGGGTAGCTCACCAATAAATTAAATTCAGGTAAAGATAAGATTATAACTCTAATAATATTTAACAAGGACAGATGGATGAATCATTAAGACTCTTCAATAAAGCATCTAAACTTATGCCAAAAGGGGTTAATAGTCCAATAAGGTACTTTGAACCATATCCTTTCTTTGTTAAGAAGGCTAAAGGGTGCAAGGTATACGATGTTGATAACAACCCTTACATAGATTACTGCATGGGCTATGGCTCATTGTTATTAGGACATGCATTTAAAGAGGTTATAGATGAGGTTAAAACACAACTGTATAAGGGCTCTCTATACTGCATGCCAAGTGAGCAAGAGGTTGAGCTTGCAGAGTTATTAAATAGATGCATACCATGTGCAGAGATGGTTAGGCTAGTTAACACTGGCTTAGAGGCTACATACCATGCAATAAGAATAGCTAGAGCATACACTAAAAGGAGCAAGGTTGTAAGGTTTGAGGGCTGTTACCATGGCGCAAATGATTACACTCTAGCAGATAAATACGTTCCAAGTTGCATAAAGGAGAATACATTGATAGTTCCTTACAATGATATTTATGCATTGGATGAAGTGATGAACAGACATGGCAACGATGTAGCATGCATAATAGTTGAGCCTGTTATGGCAAATGCTGGTTTAATATTACCGGAGCAAGTTTACCTGCATCACTTGAGCAAGGTTACTAAAGAGCATGGTTCTCTGCTTATATTCGATGAGGTTGTAACAGGGTTTAGGTTAGCACTAGGAGGAGCACAGGAGTACTATGGCATAAAGCCTGATCTATCTACCTTTGCTAAAGCAATGAGTAATGGTTTTGCTATAGCATGTATAGCAGGAAGAGAAGATGTTATGAGCATATTAGCACCTAGAGGAGATCTATTCCAAGCAAGTACATTTGCTGGTAACCCAGTAGGTGTAACAGCATCTATGGCAACTATAAGGTTCCTTCTTAAGCATAGATCATTGTATAAAAGGTTAGAGAAGAGGTGTAGATACATAACTGATTCTATTAACGATATGATTAATGATATAGGCATAGATGCTAATGTAAACTCTATAGCATCCATGTTCCAGATATTCTTTACAGCAGAGAGGGTTAAGGATTATGCTACAGCAAAGAAAGCATCTATAGATGCATTCAAGGTGTACTTCTACTCATTGTTAAAGCAAGGGGTTTTCATACCACCTTCACAGTTCGAGGTATGCTTCATATCATATATGCATGATGAGAATGCGTTAGATCATACTATTGATGCGATAGAGGTTGCATTAAAGGAGGTTAAGAGCAAGGTTGAGATTACTAGTAGGCAGCAGAGGTAGTAGGTTATCACTTGCACAGACCAATATGGTATTATCTTTACTTAAATCGATCGATAAGACGCTAGAGTTTGAGATAGTTACGATTAAAACAAAAGGAGATACCGACACTCGACCATTGTATACAATAGATGGTAAGGGTGTATTTGAGAAGGAGGTTGATCTTGCAGTACTTAATGGGCAAGTACATTTTGCTGTTCATAGCATGAAAGATGTACCCTCTGATCTGCATGAGGATCTAACCATAGCATGTGTACCTAAGAGAGAGAGCCCTTATGATGTATTGTTAAGCAATGGTGATCTAACGCTAAATGAGCTTAGGAGAAATAGCATAATAGGTACTAGTAGTCTAAGGAGGTTAGTGCAGTTAAGGATGCTAAGGGATGATCTTATAATCAAACCTGTAAGGGGTAACGTGGAGACTAGGATAGCAAAGATGCATAGAAATGAGGTAGATGCACTAGTCTTAGCAGAGGCAGGATTGGCAAGACTAGGTTTAAGTTACATGATAGCTGAAAGACTATCCATAGATAAGATGTTACCTGCCATAGGTCAAGGTGCATTAGCAGTTGTTGCTAGAAGAGACTCTTATGATATCATAAGGATGCTTAAGAGCATAGAAGATAGGGAGTCAAGGGCAGAGGTTGATGCTGAGAGGACATTACTTAAGCATATAAATGCAGGGTGCAGAATGCCTTTGGGTGCACTTGCTTTATCTAGCAATGAAAGACTTGAGTTACATGCAGGTATCTTCTCATACTCTAGAAACCATGTTATAAGGGTAAGCCTATCAGCAAGTATAAATGATTCAGAGAGGTTAGGAGCAAAGGTAGCTGAGCATCTAATAGAGAAAGGAGCGTTAGAGTTAGCAGAGGAGTGGAGGAGTATAGG
>CAZLZM010000182.1:0-2291 GCA_964563995.1 uncultured Nitrosopumilales archaeon | reverse complement strand
AAAAATAATAGGGTCTATGAACCAAGAAGCCTCACCTTTTAAGGCGAGGTAGCTCACAGATGTAGTTAATAATGATTTATGATAAGATGATAACACGAAGAAAGTGCACATACTGTAATGCTCAGTCAGTATACCATAGGAGGTACTCTGGGGAGTATCTATGCTCTAGATGTTTTACAAAATCTATACAGCGTAAAGTAGCAAAGACAATATCAAAGTACTCTATGATAAGGCATGGTGAGAGGGTAGCTGTTGCAGTATCTGGTGGCAAGGATAGTCTATCATTGCTGCATATACTTAACAACTCTGCAGAAAGGCATGCTAATAGACTAATTGCCATAACTATAGATGAGGGTATAAGAGGCTATAGGGACGAATCACTTGAGATAGCTAAAGAGTTCACATCAAGGTTAAGTATAGAGCATGTCATACTCTCATATAAGGAGTTGTTTGGCAAGTCTTTAGATGATATGCTCGCCTCTAGAAAGGATAAGAATCTTAGCGCATGCTCGATATGTGGTACATTTAGGAGGAGAGCAATTGATATAGCTGCAAAGCATGTTAATGCAGATGTTATAGCTACTGCACATAACCTTGATGATATGCTTCAGACCTTCTTGATAAATGTAATAGCAGGGGATGTAGAAAGGATAGCATGGATGTACCCAGAGCCTATAGAGTATGCAAATGGCTTAAGAAAGATTAAACCATTGATGGAAGTATATGAGCATGAGATAGCATTCTATGCTTTGATAAACGATATACCATTCCAGAGTGAGCAATGTCCATACATGAACGAAGGTATAAGGAGTTATATGAGAG
Organism: uncultured Nitrosopumilales archaeon; assembly: GCA_964563995.1. GTDB lineage: Archaea > Thermoproteota > Nitrososphaeria > Nitrososphaerales > Nitrosocaldaceae > JBBIQH01. Next base: position 1,469 of record CAZLZM010000182.1, on the reverse strand, counting down.
ATTTCATCAATAGATTAGAAGATGAGCATGCAGGTATAAAGAATAATATGCTAAGCACCATACTCAAGATCTCTAAAGTGCTTAGGGATAATCTAAGGTTCAATAAAGGTAGATGCATAATATGCAACAATGAGTGTAGCAATCCAAATGGTGTATGTTCTGTATGCATAATGAGGATGAGTATTGATGCACAGATTAAATAATAATAAACGTAATTAGTAGTCTATTATTATACAAAGGCTTTTATGTAATCTCATACTCTCATCTCTTGAGTATAGATGAGAACAATATTCTACACTGGTAAGGGGGGTACTGGTAAGACTGTAACATCATGTGCAACTGCATTACTGTGCTCTCAACTTGGTTACAGAGTATTGTTGATGTCTGCAGATCCAGCACATACTCTAACCGATGCCTTAGGCATCCGTATAGGTAATGAGCCTACAATGGTAAAGGAGAACTTTCATGCCATGCAGATAGACCCTGTTATAGAAATGAGCAAGCAGTATCAACAACTTCTAGCATATCTAGCCTCATTATTCTCTTCAAGAGGAATAGATGAGACAATAGCATATGAGATTGCTATGCTACCTGGAATGACTACCCTATTCTCCATGCTTAGGTTAGAAGAGTTAGCAGGCTATAGAAGTAATGATTATGATGTTGTTATACTAGATATGATGGCATCTGGTGAAGCACTAAGGTATCTTTACCTACCAAAGCTTGTTGGTAGTCTTAGCAAGAAGCTGTTCAGCTTTGCCGGTCTCTTCAGTGGTATAGCAAGGTTAATTGAGCCTATAGCAAAGATGCCTGCTCCATCACAAGAGGTACTTAAGGTAGAGTTTGAGCTTATAGAGAGGCTTGAGAGGCTTGCTGAGATATTGAAGGATAGAGAGCATACAAGTATAAGGCTTGTAGCAAACCCAGATATGTTTAGTATAGAGAATGCAAAGAGGGCATTGATGTCAGCAAACCTGTTTGGATTGAACGTTGATCTTGCTGTTATAAACAAGATAATACCATCTAATGTTAGTGATCCATATTTTAGTGAGTGGATGAAGAATCAATACTCTATGGTTAAGGATGCAGAGATTAACTTCTATCCTATACCTGTTAAGAAGGTTAAATTATTTGGTAGCGAGTTGAAAGGCATTAGTATGCTTGAAGATTATGCTTATGAACTATTTGCTAACGATGATCCAACAAAGGTATTCTTTAATGATGATGTATTCTCATTTGATTATAGTAACGATATATTCAGTATAAGGATAAAGGTACCATTCACAAGCAAGGATGACTTTGAGCTTGAACGTATAGGAGATCAGTTAACCATTAGGGTTAGGGGAGTAGTTGGTAATGTTGTTAATATAATACCTTTACCATCTGCAACAGTAGGTATGAGGCTTGAGAAGGCTAGATTACAAGACTCTATGTTGATAGTTACATTTAAGCGTGATTAAGCAATCAAT
>CAZLZM010000181.1:0-2304 GCA_964563995.1 uncultured Nitrosopumilales archaeon | reverse complement strand
AGATCCAGAGAGGAGGCTCGATAGACTCATTGATACTGAATCTTCAGAAGGCAAAGCAGAGCGATCCTGCAGTACAGAAGCTGGTTGTGGTCTCTGATGAGGAGAGCCTAAACAGGATAAGGGAGGAGATACAGGAGTTTCATGATCTTAAGAGACACATGATCTTCCTGGATGTGAATAACATAAGACTTGCTCATGAAAGACTGAGCGAGGTCAGAGAACTTCTGAGGGATCTGTACTCTAACCACTGAGAGGTTCAACGACTATCTTGGTCTTTATTGGCAACTTGCTTGCTGCAACATCAAGTGCTTCTTTTGCAGTATTAACATGCTGCTCATTTACATGTATCTCCATTATAACCTGTCCATTATCTACCCTTGCTGCTAAGCCAACTGGCTTACCGAATGCCCTCCTCATACCCTCTTGCAATCTGTCTGCACCAGCAGCAGCTATCATCTTATTCTCTCTTAGCACTATATGAGGATAAACTCTTAGTATACTAAAGTAAGAGCTCTCGCCTATCTTTTGCATAACTTTATTTGCTGCTACCCTTGCTGCTTCTAATGCATTATGCCTTATCTGAGCCCTTGTATCATTTGATACAAGCATTACCTTATACTCATACTCCCCTGGTGTACCTCCAGTGAACTTTGCTATCTTTGGTTGTGGTACACCTGCTATATACTCCCTCCTAGCATAAGGCATGCCAACAGCAGCTCTATAGTTCCTGCCCTTCATAGAATACTTAAATTAGTATGATAGAATTTAATCGTTATGGTTAAGGGGTATAAAAGCAAGGTTGATGAAAGGAAGAATGCTATGGTTAAGGATGATAATTTTATGGAAGATGATAATGTAAAGAGTAATGCTGAAGAGATAGAGAATCAATCTATACAGGGAGAGGTTGTAGATGGTAGGGTTGTTGTAAGCAATAAGAGCAGTATAGATGAGTTAGCAAGGAGAGGGTATGGATATAAAGAAGAGATAGATGGAAGAGAACGCTACTGCTTATATATGTATGAGGCATTATACCTGCTTTACACTAGCAAGATGATAGTTAAGTATGATGATGGCAGAGCATTAACATTCGATGAGCTTGTTGATGAGGCATTAAAGTATGATAACTCTGCATGGATAAAATTCCTTATCTATAGGGATCTAAGGAGTAGAGGTTATGTTGTAAGAGAGGGATTCGGGTTTAATAATGACTTTAGAGTGTATGATAGAGGAGATTACAGTAGTAAACCAGCAAGGTATGTTGTGTTTGCACTTAATGAAGGTAGAGAGGTTAAGATAGATACATTAAGTAGTATAGTTGAGCAGATAAGCACCATGGGTAAGGAGCCTATAATGGCTGTGGTTGAACGTAGAGGAGAGGTTATATACTATAAGGTTAGCAAGATGCACTTCGCTGACTTGAAGAGGATATCTATAGAATAGTCCAATTAAGAGAGTCAATAGTACATTGTGATAATACTGCGTATTAGATTCTCAACTGTAAGAATCTACCCATTACTTAAATAGAAAAGAGAGGTAACTGTAGGTATGAGATACATGGTAAGTGATAGAGAGAGTGTAGCAAGTAACAATAGAAGCAGTGGTAGTACTAACAACAATTCTATTGCTATCCTACTATCTATAATAGGAGGAGCACTGATACTCACAAATGCACTAATAATACTCATCTGGTACTATTACATGCCTTTAGGTATGGGCATGATGATGCAATGGGGAGGTATGCATGATAGCAGTATGGGTATAGGTACCATGGGTGGATGGTTATGGTCATGGATAGGCATACCTGCTACAATGGGTATCATAACCGGTACCCTTGTCATGCTCGGCTCTATAATGCTTAGTCATAGACCATACGAGGAGAGGATCTGGGGTTTGCTAATACTTACATCATCCATAGTTAGCCTATTTGGTATGGGAGGATTCATCATAGGCTCTATACTTGGCATGTTAGGTGGTGCTCTAATCCTATTAAGGCTTGACTGAGGTCACAGACTTATATAATACTCAGCAAGAAAACTCATGGTTAAATTTAACCATGAGATGAATTATCGATCAGTATGCTTAAATATATAGTAGGAGGTAGTATATCTGTTAATTAAAATACATAAACAGGTATAAACTACAAATATAGACTGTACCCAGATAAACTTTATGAACAAAGATTAGAATCTAATATAGAGGTATGTAGATTCCTATATAATCACTTTATTGAAAATAATTATACTAACGAATATGAGATGAATATAAGGATTACAGAACTAAAGGATCTTATACAGAATTGAACAA
>CAZLZM010000180.1:0-2324 GCA_964563995.1 uncultured Nitrosopumilales archaeon | reverse complement strand
TACTTGATTAGCAAATGACAACCTCTATGCAAGAGCAGGCAACTTATTGGATACATTAATTAGTTATGGAATTACTGCTGGACCCATAACAATTTCAGTTCACTCTGGAGCCTTATATTCTTTTGAGCATACAGACCATATCATTATTAGCATTGTTAATATGGGATTTTATACTGTTCATCCTGCTGTGTTAAGGGCTGAATAAATGAAGCGTGTACAATATGCTAGAGGGCAAATATTAAATTAACTGAACCTAAGCTTAAGAATTATTTAAGCTATTCATATGCAATAATGATAAGATTCACTAGTTATATGGTTAAATAATGTTATTCTTGCTATTTATAGATAAATAAATAGATTATAATAACGATCATTACAAATAGTAGTAGATGAGTGATAAAAGCATAGGAGATGAAGAACTCATATTATTGGTAAAGAAGGTTGCCTTAAAGAATGCTGTAGAACATGAGGGTAAAGCAAAGGTAGACAGAGTTATAGCAAAAGTGATAGCATTGAGGAGTGATATCAAGGATAGGATAAAGACATACATACCTATAATAGCAAGGGTTGTTGATGAGGTTAATAGGTTAAGCATGGATGAGCAGAAAAGCATGCTAGAGAATATTGCGCCAGAGATGCTTGAGAAGGCTAAGGTTGAGCAAAGAGAATATAGGCTACCACCATTACCAAATGCTACTCATGGTAAGGTTGTAACAAGGTTTCCTCCAGAGCCTAATGGTTATCCTCACATAGGTCATGCTAAAGCAGTTATAATAGACGAAGAGTATGCAAGGATGTACCATGGTAGATTTATTCTACGCTTCGATGATACTAATCCAGTAAAGGAGAGGTTAGAGTACTACAATGCAATAATGGAGGGTTTGGAGTGGTTGAATGTTAAACCTGATCTTATAAAGAATACATCAGATGATATAGAGATACTTTACAGATATGCTAAGATGCTAATAGAGGTTGGAGGTGCATATGTATGTACTTGCAAACCTGAGGTTATAAAGCGTAATAGAGCCCTAGGAGTAGGGTGCAAGTGTAGATCATTAAGCAAAGAGGATCATATTGAACGTTGGGCAAAGATGTTCAATGAGTATAAGCAGAATGAGGCAATACTAAGATTCATGGGGGATATGAATAGCAGTAATACAGTTATGAGGGATCCTACACTCTTTAGAATAATAGATCATGAGCATCCGTTAAAAGGTTACAAGTATAGAGTATGGCCTACATATGATTTTGCATCATGCATAGAAGATAGCATAGATGGTGTAACACATGCAATGAGAAGTAAGGAGTATGAGCTAAGGAATGAACTTTACTATGCAATACTAGATAGGCTTGGATTAAGTAAGCCATTGGTGCTAGAGTTCTCAAGGCTAGAGTTTGAGGGCATGCCAGTATCCAAGAGGAAGATAAAGCCACTGATAGATAAGGGATTAGTTCATGGATGGGATGATCCTAGGCTTCCAACACTTAAAGCACTTAGAAGAAGAGGTATAACGCCAGAGGCTATAAGAGAGTTTGTACTATCGTTAGGCTTTACAAAAGCTGATACAAAGCCACCGTTCGAAGCGTTGGAGGCTATAAATAGAAAGATCGTAGATCCTGTAGCGATTAGGCTTAATGCTGTTATGCAAGATGATTGCATACTACTCAAGGTAAATAATTTTGATTCTAGAGGGAAGAACAAGGTTAGTATAAGGAATCATCCAACAAATACAGCATTAGGTGTAAGGGAGGTTAACCTAAGTAATGAGTTTTACCTTCCAAAGAGTGATGTGATAAATGCAATAGGCAAAGAGTTAAGACTTATAGACTTGTGCAATGTTAAGATAGAGTATATAATAGATGAAGACGATTATGATTGTTGCTATGCTATAGCATCATTCTCTGGATTTGAGTTGAAGGATGTGCAAAAGGTACAATGGGTTAGCAAGATAGATGCAAAGGTTGTTAAGATACTTGTCCCAAAGCAGTTATACATAAATAATGAGTTTAATCCAAATAGCCTTGCTGAAGTTAATGCATATATAGAATCGTATGTAGATAACCTTACGGTAGGTACAATAGTACAGTTCATTAGACTAGGCTTTTATAGACTTGACTCTAAAGGTGTATTCATAATGACACATAAATAGATAGACAGACAGAAAGAAGTTATTGATCGAATTCTATTTATCTTACTATATTTTTATTATTATTATAATAATTGTGTTTCATATTTCTAAATTATGATCTAGTTAATAAATTAGTAATACTAATCATTTTTCTAGGTAAAATATATTTATCACTTTAATACTAAATACTATAGT
>CAZLZM010000179.1:0-2367 GCA_964563995.1 uncultured Nitrosopumilales archaeon | reverse complement strand
CCCACCTTAAAAGGCGAGGTTTTCTTTCTTTTATAAACATTCTCTTTATTGTTACTTCATTCTCTAGCTATACTCTTAACCTTCTCTAGCGTATCTATATCTTCTATGCCCTTATCATACCTTACTGCCTTGATCCTTGGAAACCTTAATGCATAACCACTATCATACCTACTACTCTTAACTACGTTATCAAACTCTACCTCTATAACTATGCTAGGTTTAACTATAACCCTAAAACCCTCATCTTTTAACGTTAAAGACTTTAGCTTTAAGGTTAAAACCTTTATCTCTTCATCACTCAACCCTGTATAAGCCTTGCCTATAACCTTAAGTGAATTAGAGTACCTAACAGCAAATGTATAATCCGATAACAGCCCTGCTCTCTTACCGTGTCCATACTCAGCAGCAACTATAACTGCATCTATAGTATCCTTTATACCCTTTAACTTAAGCCAGTACCTGCCCCTCTTACCTGCCCTATAGTAGGATAAGGAATCCTTTATCATTAAACCTTCATAACCTTTATCTACACTATCTTTAAGCATGTTAAGAATGGTATGCTCATCACTAGCAAGTGTGTACCATGCAACATCTATACTTGCTTTATCATGATTGCTAATCTTTAAAGCAGTAGATAGCAATTCTTTTCTCTCTATCAGAGGCTTCTTGAGTAGACTCTTCCCATTGTAGTAAAGTATATCGAATGCAAAGTACTTTACCTCTATAATATCATCCCTGAGATTACTTATAATACTATTGCTATTATTACTACTATTATCATTATCCTTCCTTCCTAATCTTCTTTGCAGTATGTTAAATGCTAGCATTCTACCATCCTTAAGTGCAACTATCTCACCATCAAGTACTATATCGTTATGAACTAGGCTGTTTACTCCTTCTACTATCTCTGGAAACTGCTTACTTATATCCTCTAACCCTCTAGAGAATATCTTTACGTTACCATTGTATTTATGGACCTGTGCCCTTATACCATCATACTTGTACTCAATTATTAAAGGCTTTGGATACTCCTTAAGGCTATCAATACTTACAAGTGTATCAGCGAGCATGAATGCTACAGGTCTAGATGGTCTTACAGTTATTGTATTTAATCTATCGTGCTTTGCTTGCAATGCTACTTCTGCAAGGTTATTACATGCTAGATATGCATACTCAACTATACCATAATCCTTATTGAAAGCATCTGCTATTGCACGCTCAAGTAGCCCTTCAACAACACCTATCCTTAACTCATTAGTGATTATCTTTGCTAAGTACTTAGCCTCTATAGGAGATGAATTTACAAATAGGCCTATAAGCATATCTTTCTTCTTGCCTACCGAGTTCTTCCCCTCTTTCCTTGCTATATTTAGAAGCTGTTCATAAACATGTTTTAATGTTAAGGTTATCCTTACCAATGGTTTTACAATGATCTTACTTACTGCATACTCAGCAACAATTCCTATATCACCATACCTCAAGTACACATCTATTAGCTCATCTTTGCATGCTTTACTTATACTCTCTATTACACTCCATAGTAATGAGTAACCTATGTTAAGCCCTGATCCTATATCAATCTGTAAGGTTCTATTCGAGAGGAATGTACATGCTATGGTTAAAGACTCATCATCTAGTAGTGAGAGGTAATCTGCTAAAATTCTTACCTTCTCATTCTTACTACTAGTATGGCTTATACTCTCGCATATTGTAGCAAAGTAAGAGAATGTAACAGTACTAGCATTAGAGTAATTGTTATTATTACTCATTATGATAATTATAATATAAAGTTACTGTAAGCTATTTAAACTCACGTGCCATTAGATAAGCATCTTCTCCATCTCTATAGTATCCCCTTAATCTAGACCTTGTCTCTAATCCTAACTTCTCATATACCCTTATAGCCTGCTCGTTACTTACTCTAACCTCTAGATACACCTCATCACATCCTTTAGAGATCATTGCGTTTATTGCTTCTTGCATAAGAGCAGTTCCTAAGCCTTTACCTCGGTGCTCCTTTAATACTGCTATTGATACCACATGACCTTTCTTAACGAATCCAAGCTTCCTAAAGTTTGAGAATCCATACTCTAGCTTGCACATTATGTAACCTACTATACTATTGTTCAACTCAGCAACAAGGAATGCCTCTGGGAACTCTTTAAGTAACTCTTCAAAGAAGTACTCAGAGTAATGCTCTGATAAACTCTTAATATTTATCTCCATAACATGTATTAGATCTTTATACTCACATCTCCTTATCATGTACTCGCCCACATGTCTAAGCACTACTTGCATCTCTTCTCTCACTATATCTAGCTTATTAAGGATATTTAACCTTATCAATATAGTGTCGGGATTGTCAAT
>CAZLZM010000178.1:0-2375 GCA_964563995.1 uncultured Nitrosopumilales archaeon | reverse complement strand
CAACAGAGTATAATTGGTGAGGTTATAGAGAATGATAATACATTCAGAATAGAGACTAGATTGCAGGTAGCAGGAAGCGATGCTACTGCAACAACTAATAATGAAAATAATCCAATAGATATAACTACAGCAGATCCATTGGTAAATGCTAACAATATAAGCAGGGGTAATTACGTTTACCTTATACAGCTAGAGGAGAAGAGTGCTAGTAGTGCTCCAGCAGATAGCAAGTGGTTAGTTAGGGTATTCCTTAATGATACTCAGGTTGGTAGCAATGTTTACATAGGCAATATAACACCAGATAACACCAGTATAGAAGGCGTAAGAATACGTGTTAACCTTGGTAACAGTTTCAGTGGAGGAGTTATACAGACAGTTATATCAAGGGTGAGGTAATATAAATAATTGTAGAGAAGCAATAATGAATATGATACATTTTTATCTATATCCAACTCTCTTGCTACATATAGTAATTATAATAATTATTATACTATTCTCTTCGAATGAGTATGTTTATGCTCAAGATAAGGTAACTGTAGCATTAGATACATATCCTATAAAAGTACCCTTAATAATAGATGGTAAGATATACAATACCCCAGTACAATTTACATGGGATAGATATAGTAGACATGAGCTCTCACCCCTTAATACAGTAGTATACGATGACGAAGGTGCAAGGTATATATTCAATCAATGGAGCGATCTTAGTAAGGATACAACTAGAAGTATAACTATAGATTATGCTAGCAATGGAGAGACATATGTACAATACATTGCATACTTTGATAAACAGTACAGGCTCTTACTTATAGATGGTAACAACACAAGGGAGGAGTGGTATAATGCTAATACACTTGCTATACTTGAGGTAGATAAGATTAGGAGTATAGATGATAGAAGTAGGCTAGTATTAAGTTCGTGGGTAAGCAATGATCCTAGCATAGTACTACCTGAGGATAACAGAGTAGCAGTGGTTATTGATAGAAGCATAGTATTGAAACCCATATGGAAGAAGCAGTACTATATAGATATCAAAGCAGTTGATGTGTATGGTAATACGATAGATGATAATAATAATAGCAGTATGATAACTGTAGGTTCTGGTTGGTATTATGAGGGGTCTAAAGCACACATAGCATGTATACCCCTTAATACAAATAGTAGTCTACTCTTCTACTCATGGAGAGTTATTAATGCTATCAAATCTCCAGATATGGATTACAAAGAAAGCATAACAACCATAACAGTAGATGCTCCATATACGCTTGAGTGTGTATTCATAAGTAATGGGACTAAGGAAGCAATAGGTGATTCAAGCATAGGCTCAACAGATAAAGAGCAGTTGATACCATCACAATTGCATAGGCTAATAGCATTAACTAGCTATGGTACCCTTATTAGGGATGAGTTGGTAGAGAATAACTCAATAGTAAAGATAGATGCCCCATACATAATACCAATAAGTAATGATACTAGATATGTATTCTTACAGTGGAACGATGGGCTGCTGAAGGATAATACAAGTAATATGGTTAAGGTTGATAGTGATAAGATAATTGTTGCTGAGTATAAGAAACAGTACCGTGTAGAGGTTAACGGTAATGCTTATGGTTGGTATGATAGTGGTTCTAAGATAGAATTAAGGTGCCCAATACCAGAGAGCAATAGTGAGGTCAAGTATGAATTTGTATCATGGAAGAGCAAGGATGATAGCAGTGATAGTATAGGCTTAGAGGGCTTAGATTATAGCAAGGAGAGTATAAGCATAACTGTAAACAAACCATATAAGCTATCATGCTCATGGAAGGAGTTATTCCATGTATCAATAATATCACCTTACAGAGAGGTTAAAGGTGAAGGCTTCTATGAGAAAGGTACTCAAGCACTAATATATGTAAACGAGTCTGTAGACCTTGGATTAGGGAGGAAAGCTTACTTTATTGGTTGGCAGGGAGATATTAATGATAAGAGCAACATACTAAGTATAACTGTAGACAAGCCTTACAAGATAGTTGCTCTATGGCGTGAAGATAGCACACAACAATACATAATACTTGCTATACTAAGTATGAGTGTTATATCTGCTAGCATAATGTATATTAAGAGTAGGGTTAAGCAAGGGTGAGCAGATGTTAGCATTAATATTGTTAATTGATTGTATGATTATAAAAGAACTAAAACCTCGCCTTTCAAGGCGGGGTAGCTCACAATCACGATGCAGTAGAGTGTATGAAAGATAATTATGAAAGATAATAAAGATAATATTGATGAAACTTTAAGAGATAATGAGAATAACAAGAAGATTATCAGTCATTATCCTAGCAAGTGTAACAGATTAATACATATGCTAAATATAATTGTACAAGTTGTGC
>CAZLZM010000177.1:0-2393 GCA_964563995.1 uncultured Nitrosopumilales archaeon | reverse complement strand
TTACGCCTGTGGAGATCCTATCAGGGTCTATGAACCAAGAAGCCTTTAAGGTGGGGTAGCTCACTAGAGGATGATCATCCCTATGAAAAGCAGTAAAGTTACAGCTATAGATACCTTTGTTATCCTTAAGGAGTTATCCAAGGCTTTAGAGTAGTGAAGGAACTGCTCATACCCCATTACCTTAACTTCTGTTGATGAGTATGCTAGTTCATATGAGCATTCTTTAGCATTTGTACATGCTTTATTACTTAACTCTACAAGTAATGAAGCTAACCTCTCTTTGCTTGTTATGCTACCTAATGGGAAGTAACCTAAGGTATTCCTTGCTTTACCAGAGGTAGCATGTGTATCTGATGTGCACAAGACTATATGATATCTGTTAGCTGTACTCTTCTTATCATCGATTAATGCTTCTTTTAACCTCTTTACTACATACTCTCTAACATCACTTAATACATTATTTGCATCTATCCATGTAATTAGTAATATAGAATTATTCACATATATCTTGCATACATAAATTCCAGAGGAGCCTATATCACTATTATATGATTTTAGGTTCCTACTCTTACTATCTGATCCTAGCATAGATAGTGAGCCATCATTAGATGATGTATAATTATAATGCATAAGGCCTACCTTAAAGTTATACTGCTCCATAGACTTTAAATAATCTAAGACATACTTGCATGTATCTATCATATCTTTAACCTCTTCATCCCCTAAGTGCTTACCCATGCCATCATGGGCATCTACAAGCATGATATCCTTAAATCCTTTCAGCCTAGCATACCTTTCTACCTCATATCTAACAGGCATAGGTATATCCTCCATACCATACTTGGATGAGAGTATAAGCAAGGCTGCACTACCAAATGCTATTGCAGTAACATTTGCGTACTTTGAATCAACTGTTATAGGCTCGGTACATCTGTAACCTTTTTCTATTATACATTTATGATCCAATGAATCAAGGAACCTTCTTAATTGCGTTTTAGAGGGTAGGTTTAATGAGTGGTCGGATATGCTATGAAGTGTTATTGCATGAGCCCTAGCAGTAGTGTACTTTAAGCTTATCTCAGATGGTAGATTGCTACCACCAACAGGATAGAATGGACCTGGATGAATATCAGGCAGTACTAATAGAATGTTTCCATAGTAACCATTGGAATGGTAAGCCATTGTATTTTTATTGTTACTATAAACTTTACCTATCTCCGCTCCAGTTTCATTACACTTGAATATAAGTATCTTTGTGCCAACTCTAGCAGTATATGCCTTATGCTCCATTATTGCCTCCATAGCCCTAGCATCGTTATCTGTCCATGCTAAAAGGTATGCTTGTAGCAATCTAAATGTGCTCTCTACATATGGTCTCCCAGCCCTATCAGCCAATATACACCATAGAATAGCCAATACAACTACGCAAGCACTAAAGAGCACTGATTGAGATGAGAGCAGAGCATAAAGGGTATCGTACTGCACTATTACGATCAACAAGATTATAGGTGTTACTAGCGATATCGCTATAGAATAGTTCAATGGAGAACCAAAGACCGATGTAAATATACTTATTCTAAGCCCTATAGCAAATGCCATGCCCTCGATAAGCAGTATGTTATCTGTTAATGATAGAGAAGAGAGTAGTATACTTAGTATGAGTGTACTTAGCCAGAGTAGCATAGCAAATGCATTTGTATGGTAAACCTTGCTCATCTTTGCTACTGGATACCTCTTAAGTAGGAGATAATCCAATTTAAATAGTAGATATGCTATGGGTATAGCAATAAACATACGCTCAATACTAGCGCTACTCAAGTATGCTATTGCAGATACACATGCTAATGATATTGCTAATGAAGTCTTATATGATGATGGGTTTATCAGGGTAAGGTAAAACCGCTTATGTATATTGCCTACTGAGTCTACACCTGCATAGTCTATAGAATCAGAACCCATCAAACATTAGATAGGGAATAATATCTTTATAAGTATTGATACCCCTATAAGAGCTGCTGAAGCTATTAATACTATCTCTGGTTTTATCTTTACACCTTTAGTCTCATCCTCAAAGAATCTAAGTAGACCAGCACTCGATGCTGGTAATGGGGCTGATCTCTTGCTCTTCCTAGAACTCATATAGATAACATACATTATGCAAGGATAAATATTTTACTAAGGTTTTGAATATCCTATCGTATTGCTAAGCTAGTATAGATGCGCTTATATATTTGGGTGCCCAGAAAACCTAGAACTTTAGTTCTGAGATGAATGGGTTGGCAAGTAAACTCTTGAATGTATGTATAAGCATAGTCAATAGGACAACTTTTGTAATATTAAAATACTCACATAATACAATAATAATCAATGTATAAACAAGTATTAAACTACAA
>CAZLZM010000176.1:0-2463 GCA_964563995.1 uncultured Nitrosopumilales archaeon | reverse complement strand
GGGAAAGAATGTAGAGGTAGAGCATTCATAACTGCTCTCATAGGCTAAATAATTTATGGTGTTACTTATCATCTTCTTTGCAATGGTTTCATAACATCCATAGCTTATAGAATAGTTTGGCCTCTCGATCTAGGACTTTATAACAATATATAATTATGTATTAAGCTAACTTATGTAACCTAGCTCTTTATCCCTACCCTGCTCCATCTGCTGTTCTTGAAGTAGACCACCAGCACCTCTGCTCATCTGCTGTTCTAAAGCCTTTATAATAACCTCTGTATCTCTTGCCCTCTTCTCCAAACTACTCATATCTACTCTAAGATTAACATAATCAAGTAAAGATTTAAGTACCGCTTGAGAAGCCTTTGCATCTACAACATAGCCTGAGGTTTCACCCAATAAGCATATACCCTTAATACCTTTGATCTTGGCTATACCAAGTATCAATCCGTTCATACCTGTTATGCTGCCATTGTCCATGGTAGCCAAACCTTTACTCTTTAACTCTTGTAGTAGATGCTCATCCGTAGCAGTTACATAAACCTTTGGTTTATCAACGAATACCCCAGTTATATATGCTGCTAACGTGAATACCATGCTTACATCTAGCCTTTCTGCTATATTCATGAGTTCTTCAGCAAGTATATACTCTCCCTCTGGGGTTACTGGTTGAGCATCTCCAGTAAGGAACAGTATATCAGTACTCTTACCATTGGTATTGCCTTGCCAGTAGTATATGCTATTCTTCATAAGTTCTAAGCAACCATTCTGTCTTATGGCAACTTGTGGGGGAAATGAGTAAGAGTATATATCTATGAGATGTACTGCATGAAGCTCTTGCACTAGATGGTCAACGGCTAACTTGCCTACATATCCACTTCCTGGTAATCCACAGATCATGTAAGGTTTATTAAATTTAGGTGGTTCTCCAGAATATACTACTTTAACATACCCGTGCATACTTATACTTACCCCATTGGAGATTTAAGTGTATACCATTTTATCTTTATTTTATTCATGGCTTTCTTTCTGCTTTATTAAATGTAAGTTAATCTTCAACACATACCATAGTCTCCGTGCTCTCTATACCCTTTATTGCATGGATCTTCTGGGTTACAACATCAGCTATACTCTTAAGATCACTAGCATCTATGGTTGCTATTATATCTGTATGCCCAGTAACAGCAAAAGCCTCTTTAACCCCCTCTATGCTCCTTAACATATTAACTATCCTCTGTATATTTGCACCAGCCTCTATCTTAACCTCAACAAAGGCTTTCATACATTCAGATGCTACAGATGGGTTTATAAACATTCAAACTAAAGCAAGTAGAGTATGTAGATTAGATACTTTATTATTTACTTGTGTTAAATTCTATTGATGCATCCATCTGAGATTCAGGTCATACAAGTAATAATTATAGATAAGTTAGAGTATATATGGGATGCGATAGATACTATATTAGATATTTATAAAGAGCATAATACTATTAGAGTTAGAGTATTGGTAGCAAAGGATAAGGACGATAAAGATAACAACATGGCACGTAAGATAGTACATAAATTACTCAACGAACTTAATATTGCAGTAAGGAGAATAGGTTACAATGATAGCATAAGGTATCTTATATACCATCATAGCGAGAAGTATTATGGTATACTCTTGCTTGACTCTTATACAGCAAGCATGCTTGGGATATAACCTCAAGCTTAAACTAATAGTAACATATCTCTTCTACTTGGCTAATCAATTAATTCGTGAAGTTTGAATATCCTACCTATAAAATTTGCTACTATTAATCCTAGTATCGTACCCCCTATAACATCTGTAGGGTAATGCTCTCCAACATATACTCTAGATAACGATA
This sequence comes from uncultured Nitrosopumilales archaeon, assembly GCA_964563995.1. Lineage (GTDB taxonomy): Archaea > Thermoproteota > Nitrososphaeria > Nitrososphaerales > Nitrosocaldaceae > JBBIQH01. Next base: position 595 of record CAZLZM010000176.1, on the reverse strand, counting down.
TAAGCAATGGATAGAGCCATAGTATGAATCCTACATTAAACCTTCCTATCCTCTTACCCTTTAGCATGTAACTTATCATCAATGCAAAGGCAGAACTTCTTGCAGCATGTGCAGAAGGATAGGAACTGCTTGCCTTAGATAAGGCATCATACTCAAGTTTATAGTTAAAACCTTCTATATTGAACTCATAATTTGGTCTATCTTTATGAACTATATTCTTAACCTGTAATGTTACTAGAGTAGCAACTAGTATAGTGATTATAAGTATTGCACCTAGCCTTCTACTCTTCCTTCTTATAAGTAGTATGAATGATATAACAAGCATAGGTGAGAAGTATACTGGAAATATATCTGCAGTAGTTGTTACTACAACCATGATCATATCAAGTATGTATGTACGTGATGATGTTAAAGCATTTAACATATGGTTATCCAAAGGATCAGTTGTTCTTAATCCAACCATTGTACTTACTACTATAAATGATACTAAAAGTATCATGAATGTAAGGGAGCGTAAAGGTACAAGTGCTACACTGCTAAGCATGTATATATTTACTATTTAGCCATATTAAATAACTTTAATTATTTTATCTAC
>CAZLZM010000175.1:0-2466 GCA_964563995.1 uncultured Nitrosopumilales archaeon | reverse complement strand
ATGAGATATTGTATAGTTAATGATATGTTATAATTGATCCACAAAGCAATTAATTAATTAAAAACAACATAAATTAAAATTAATATCTTAAGTATCCCTTATGAATTGACTCATCTGCTCTATCTATGATACAAACATATATTCTCTAAAGCCTTCTCCTTTGCTACCTATGCTTACTAGCACGAATTCATCCCTCTTACTTACCAATCTATTCTCTATTCTCTTTAACCCTCTATGCAACTGTTCATACTCTTCAATATCTATTTTTACTCTGTTACCTATCTCTCTCTCTAGATCGAATTTACTTACAACCTCTTTGTAGTTATCTTGAATTAAACCAGAGAATGCCATTGCGCTACATCCAGAGCCATAGGATGCAAATCCAACCCTTAACCCAGCAAGGTCCCTACCCTTCTTATGCTCAAACTCTAACTCGCTCCTAAATCCCATGTACAATGAACCTGTGTATAGATTACCTATTATCTCAGATGCCTTCAAAGAGCTTGCCAATTTACTCTCAAATACTTGCTTGTACTCTTCAGTCTCCATGAAGCGTCTTCTGAACTCCTCATCCCTCTTCATAAACTCTCTATCAGATAGTATAGCCTCTATTGTACCCATACCCTCTGGAGGCTTAGGCTCCTCCATCCCTACTTTGGCTATTATATCCTTCCACTTTGGTAAGCTACGCCACTCATGCCTAAGCAAGAATGCTAAAGCATTCTTACCCATCTTTGAGTATGGGAGGTGTAATGCTAGCAAGTCTATATGATCTATTATAGACTCATGAGGCTTTAACTTTATTAGCCCAGTCTCTATTGCTTTCTGCTTATACATGAGCATAGCCTTCTTAACGTATATCAGGTATGCTAGATTAGAGTACTGACCATTAACTATTGGTGTTTCTCTTGCGAACGGTCTATAAAAGTCATGCTCATTGCTTATAACTGTTGATGTAACCTTTGGATCAAATGCAAGTAATCTAGGATCTTCCTTTATAAGCATTGCAACAGCACCTGCACCTTGAGTATACTCGCCAGAGGAGCCTATATCATATTTAGCAATATCACTAACAACAACTATAGAGCATTTACCGTTATGCTCATCACACCTTATCCAATTAGTGTTATCATATATAGCATAGGAGCCAGATACACATGCAAACTTGCACTCTATACCTCCACAGTGCTCAAATGAACCCTTGCCATATATCTGCTCAAGCATGCCTATAACGTAAGAGTTCATGGCTTTAGACTCATCCAATCCAGACTCTGTTGCAACATACAACCTTCCTATATCACTAGGTTTAAGATCGTTCTTCTTAAGTAGCCTTAAGCATGCATTTGCTGCCATACATGCAGGATCCTGATCACTATCTGTTATAGCCATCTTCTTTATTCCTATACCAAACTCTAACTTGCTAGGTTCTATTCCTCTTGCATCAGCAAAGTCCTTGAAGTCTATGTATAAAGGAGGTACATATATTGCTATATCATCTATACCTACTCGTTTCATCGATGCTAGAGTATATGCTCTTCCTTATATATTCTATCATTGTATAATCTTTATGATTAAGATAATAAAAGCAGACCCTTGGTGGAGGGCCATGAGTATGAGCGAGGTAGAGGAGTTCTTAAAGAGACCGGTGCTTATGAGGCTAGGGGTTATTGATAAGGATGGCTATCCTTTGGTGCACCCAGTCTGGTTCACATACGAAGGATATAGATTTTATTTAACATCAAGTATTGCAAGTAAGAAGGTTAGATTATTGAAGGAGAATGCTAAAGTGTACTTTGTTGTAGATGATGTAATAAATGGAAAACCTAGAGGAGTTAGGGGCAAAGGAAACGCATCCATAATATACGATAGGGATGTAACTGTCAAGGTTATGAGAGAGCATATAATCAAATACATAGGTTCGCTAGATAAACCAGTTAGCAAGAGGCTTCTTGATGAGAGCAGTAATAGCATTGTCATTGTTATAGAACCCCTATTCTTTGCAACATGGATAGGTTAGTAACGGGCCCGGCGGGCTTCGATCCCGCGACCCCCGGATATCTTCCTTGCTCTTATTGTACATCAGCAGGCTAAAAGTCTCATCTACTAGCATGTAACCGATGCTCTACCTGGCTGAGCTACGGGCCCATATTAATAGGGGATGGTCATTACCATGATATATTTCTTCATATGAAATAATAAAATTAGAAGATTATTAATTATTAGTTAAGTACTCATAGTTATCAATGTAGGTTCAAGGTATTAGTAATTAATAGTTAAAGATTAACATTATACCAGTCTCTAGTAGGATGAGAATAAAATATTAAAAGGGCTTCTTAGCAGTATAATATTGTGCCCTGGTAGTATAGAGGTTGCTTGTTATACAAGCAAGCGTAAAACCTGGTCTAGTATGCGGGTCTGTCACACCCGCGGCCCGGGTTCAAATCCCGGCCAGGGCGCCATTAACTG
>CAZLZM010000174.1:0-2535 GCA_964563995.1 uncultured Nitrosopumilales archaeon | reverse complement strand
ACATTTATTTTCATTTAAGCAACAAGTTATGAGGCTTTAAGTTTATAATATATCATAATTAAGCAATTATATGGATACGCAAGAGATAATGCAGATAGCATTGGATCTTGCAAAGATGGATAAAGTACCAGAGGATAGTGCAATACATGTACATGGTAAGGATATAAGGAGAGCGCTTATGTGTATAGATGTAGAGCAGGCAACGGTCAGCCTTGCTAGAGAGTTAGGATGTGATGCTATAATAACACATCACCCTATAGGTAAAGCATATATAAACTTCTATAAGGTACTTGATAGGCATATAGAGTTCATGCTTAATGCTGGTATAGAGCGTAGCATTGCTGAGGAGGCTTTAAAAGAGTTAAAGGAGAGGGTTGAGTTAAGGGCTCATACATCAATATACTCACACATTGTAGCATACGCTGAGAAGGTTAAGATGCCTCTAATCAATATACATCTACCATGTGATGAGTTAATGAGGCAAGAGATACTTGCAAGGTTAAACTCATCTAAGATATATAGGGTTAAGGATATAGCAGAGAGTGTAGAGCAGATAGATGAGTTTAAGCATGCGTATACAAGGGTTAAAGTAGTTCATGGTAGTGAAGATGCTAGGGTTAACAGATACATGCTAGTAGTTGCTGCTGGTACTAATGGAGGATATAGCATAGCAAAGGCATACTTTGATAACGGTTATGATACTGTAATATATCTTCATATAAGCCCTGAAGATCTTGCTAGAATAAAGGCTAGTAACCTTGGCAATCTAGTTATACTTGGTCATCTTGCAGGAGATTCGCTAGGGATGAATAGGCTTTCTGACGAATTGGTAAAGAGAGGTCTGGAGGTTGTAAAGTTAGGTATAATAGAGTAATTAATAATAAAAATACCTGCAGAATTTATGAAAGCTGGAAATCATAGGATTCTTATCTCCATTTCTTGCTTACTACAATAGACTTTGTAGTTGGTATAGGGAGTATATGGCACCTCCCTTACATGACAAACATTAATGAGAGGAACGTTCCTATTTGTATATATAAATAGTTATATGCACATTTGGCCTTGTATTCATGGTATTAGAACTTGATGTAGGCATGCATTACAAAAACCTCTATAGTATATACTATAGCAAGGATAAGGCATAGATTCAAGTTCCTAGAGCTATTCATGATATCAATGATAGTTGTCATCTAACTACATGATAGCATTAGACTGGTAATCTCTTACCTTAGCATGGGTGTAACAGGTTCGTATATGGACTTCAACACACTCATAAATACATAGTGCTCTGTGCTAACATTCTTTGCTATAGTTGTTATAAACTACACAGTTGTAAGGAGCAGGATAAGGTGTAAAGAGGTTCAACAAGTATGCTATGCTTACACTATTTGCTCTACTGATACCTTTTATGTTTTGAGTACGTATGATGGTAAGGTTATAGACTTCTATTTGAAGCCAGATAATGATAGGACGCTAGAACCTAATGTATTGTAGCAGTGTTAGGGCAAGTGTTCTTGGGCGTATTTGTAACCTATGGCTGTTATCTACAGGATAATAACAGGCATTCTGTTATCAACATACCTAGTAACAATATAATCTGTCTTAACGGTAGCATTTCCAATATAGGCTGATGGTATTCAGCATAGCTAACAACTTTACCTATGGAGGAGATACAAGGGTTACGCTTGTATTTAGCAATCTACAGGTACCAGTATCTGCATTAGAGGATGTATTCAATGTAAGCGAGGGTAAGGCAGTGCTCATTATTAGAGTAATAGCATCTATACTAGGTATACCATAGGCGAGTTACAGCCCATTAAGACTAAGCATGTCCAACATGTCATTACTGATGCATTCGATTGAATATTCGGTACTATAGTATTGGTAGTGTAAGTAACGCTTACGACGATAGTATTCTCATGGTTTATAGATAAGATAATAGGACAGGTTAATATGAACTCAAGGGCAAGGATACTTTTTATCATGCTTTATATAGTAATGGTAGGTCAGCAGTTTCTGAATAGATACTTTATATAATACTTCTTACCGTTTCTTAATAGGATGAATAATTTCAGGCTTTGTTGGTAGTTCTATGGAATGCGTTCGCATGAGAAGATGGTTGAAGGTGTCAAACAGCTTGTTGCTGAATGAGACATGTAGGTTCAAGCTTAGTCCAAATGAAGAACAGAAAGCAATATTAGACATTCTCTAACGATGTTCTCATAAGTTAGAGAATGTCTGAATAAAGCTATTATAGCGAACATACTTCAAGGAAGAGATTACATGAAACAATTTATAGAGAATTGAGAGCAAGGTACTTTGCTTACCCCTCACACTACATTTATATAGCTATAACTCAAACCTTAAGTATCTTCAAGTAATATAAAAGGCTATATCTAGAAAGAGAAAACATTAAACTTCCAGATATTGAAAATTTAAATAATACTCTTAGATGACACGCATTTATTCTGGTTCAAGTGGGGAACCCTAAAGTTGGCTACTCGTGAACTACCCCACTCTTACGGATGGGGCTTC
>CAZLZM010000173.1:0-2568 GCA_964563995.1 uncultured Nitrosopumilales archaeon | reverse complement strand
GGCGACGCGTCGCGTCGCCCCTACATCGTCGTCGATAATCCAAATGATCCCGTGCACATGATTGGGCATGACCACGAATTCATCATCGAACAAACGCACATATGGGCGGATCTGCGCGGTTCTGAACCATTCCATGCGGACGATCTCGCCCAGCGCATTCAGCCGCATCTCCCCCTCCACCACCTCGCCGAACAGGCATGCCCGGTTGTGGGTGCAGAGGGTGATGAAGTATGCCCCCGGCTGCGTGTAATCATATCCGGGGAGGCGAATACTGCGCCGATGGTGCTTTTCCGGGTCGTAGGGCATGACGCTGGCTTCCTCCGATGGGATGGTAAGAACACGGTCCGCCGTGCGCCTGCATGCCCCATGCCGAATCCCCAGCGGGGCAAACCATCTGCCCCCCGTGCTCCCTGCCTTTGCCGGTCGATCCTTCCCCCGCTGGACCACTTTCACCTGCGTTGCGACGAGCGCTTCCGCAAACGATAACGGACATTTGGGCTCCTTGGCCGCCCTCCCACAAGCTCAACCAGCCCGGCTCGGCGAAGATGGCGCAAGTGATAACGCACCGTGACTTTCTTAGCGCCGAGCCGATCAGCGATCTCGCTCGCACCGAGTTCTCCTGCCTCTTTCAGGAGCTGCAGGATAGCGCTCCGCAGATCGCGCTTTCGGCCAGGAGCATGGGTCTCTTCTGCGGGCCAGCGGTCTGCCAGCGTGTAGACTGTCCAGCGACGCGTGCCGTGCTGCTGCAGCAGCCCTTTGCCGACAAGATCAGCCAGCAGGCGGGTGATCAGCGGGGCATCCAGTGCGGGATGCAAACGCCGCACGTCGGCGTGCGTAACCTGCCCGGCCTTCCGCGCATAGGCCAGAACCAGTCGCTGCTCGTCGGAAAGCGGAACGCCTCGAAGCCGGTTCAGCCACGTCAGTGTTTGTTCATCCAGCAGGGTGGCGTTGCTGGCCACCACCCTGAATGTGGTTCGCAGGTCGTGAAAACGGGGCGGCTGAAGGCCAGCCTGACGCAACGCCTCCAGCATCATGACGATCCCTGTGCCCCGATTCTCGCAGATCGTTCGCCCGGGTTCGGCAGGGAGGTCTTCCAGGATGCGCATCAACGTCTCATTCCGCGTGGCCATCAAACCGGGCTCGCCCAGGCGATCTTCGGTCACGGGTCCGAACAGACCGCCTGGGTTTTCCACCTCAATGCGATCGGGGAAAAGCCTCACCTGCACGGGCGTCCCCTGCGCCGGGGGCGAGTAGTCCCGATGGGCCAAGGCGTTGACCAGCACTTCGCGGAGAAAAGCCAGAGGATACTCTGGAACTTCCTCCCGGAATAATCCCCGAATGACAGCGCGCACCTGCAGGTTGCGCTGGATTGCGCGAATTCCCTCCAGAACCATTTCGGGGATAGGGCCTTCTATCTTTACGTTGTCCAGAAGACGCTCACCGCGTTCCCCTAAATGCCCTGGGTGAACAGACGGATACCGCACAACGGTCAGGTGAAGCCCTGGAAACTCATCCTGGGGGAAATCCGCAAAGCAAAGGTAGCCCGCCAGAGTGGGCGTGAGCACCCCGCCCTGATCTACAACCACACCCAAAGCGAGCAGGATCTTCTGGTCATCCCATCGCAGGTAGGGCGCACTGGATTTATGAGCACGCAGGTGCTGCAAAAAGGCGCGAATCCTTTCAGGATTCAGGTCCTGCAGGGTCTTGCCGGTCACCGGCTGGCGGTCATAACGCGGACGCTGTCGCCACGACAGGAAGAGCTGGATTTCGTAATCGGTCAACCGTCGGTCTCCATCGGCGACGCGAATGTAGCTGCCCTGGGCCAGGCCGACCGGGCGGTAGTAGCATGGCTTCTGCTCGATGGGCACCTCCGGGATTTCGGCGACGACAACCTGACGCCCCTCGATTTCATGCACATCCACCACCGGCCGCAAAGGCGGCTCCATTTCCGAACAGAGGGAGGCCAGGTCGCCCTGAAGCTTCGCCGGATCTGCGACACCGACCACCTCAAAGCCGGCCGATTCATCCACGCCAAAGAGGATCACACCGCCGCCGGCGTTGGCAAAAGCGGAGAGCGTTTTCCACAGTTGTTCCGGCAATCGCTGTTCCGCCCGTTTCACCTCCACCTCGCGCAGGTCCGAGCCCAGGCGGCGCAGTCGTTCCAGGAGCAACAGCAACTCATCCCGCCGCATCTCCTCACCCCAGCCTAACATGTTAATCAACACGCTAACTAACAGGTTAATTTAGTATGTCTTTATCGTGCTGTCCAATCGCTCATGCGTCCGGCGGAAGAGGCCCGGCCACCGGGACGGTCCTTATCACACGCTCCTCGCCTTCACCAGGCGGTCCTTCACCAGCTGGGCCACCGCCCGGTAGACCTCCAGCCGTTCTTCGTCCGTCAGCCCCAGCACATCAAACACCACCCGATCCAGCTCAAACCGGTCCGGCGAGGCCTGTCGCACCTGCTCCAGGGTGAGGGCCTCGGGGCGCACGTGCTCGTAGGGATGCTCGGGATGCTCGCACTTGCCCTGGCGGCACATGGGGAAGCCGAGTTCTTCGAAAATGCTG
>CAZLZM010000172.1:0-2571 GCA_964563995.1 uncultured Nitrosopumilales archaeon | reverse complement strand
TATGATGGCTCTACACTAAGGCTATATGTAGATGGTCAGCAAGTATCATCTCTAAGCACTAATGGAGCAGTACCAGCTACAGATACAATGCCATTAACTATAGGCAAGAACTCATCAACAAATAGTAGATACTTCACAGGCGATATAGATGAAGTTAGAGTATACAATAGAGCATTAACAGATGAAGAGGTTAGTAATGCATATAATGGTACATTCACTACTAATGGACTATTAATATATTTGGACATGAGGCATGAACTATTGTTATCTGGAGCTACCAATATGGAGGATTTATACTATCTTAACCTACGTAATGAGATAAATAATGCTAAAAGAAAGATACATGTTGTAACATATTGGATGGAATACAATAATAATGCAGGCTCAAACTATAGACCTAATGTAATACTTAATGCTATAAATGATGCAAAGAATAGAGGAGTAGATGTTAGACTTATGTATTACTATGAATCTGAGACAGTATATCCTGACCTTAAACCATTTTTAACTAACAATAATATACCGCATAAGACAGTGTCTACTCATGCAAAAATAATAAACATAGATGATAAATTTGTATATATTGGAAGTGGTAATATAAACAATAATGGTTTAAGAAATAATCATGAGATATTTATAAAGAGTTATAATGCAAATATAATAGATAGAGCAACAAAATATCTTGATAGGTTATGGGCTGGTAGTGGGTCAAGATCATTTGCTGACGATGGCTATGATAATATAATGGTTAGTGACGGATATTTCAATTCAGTACTTAATGCTATACAAAATGCTAGAAATACGATAAGGATAATAATGTTTGTTGCTGATGGTAATTATGATAAAGTAGGTCAATTATTAGCCGCACTAAATGATGCAAAGAATAGAGGAGTAGATGTTAAGGTTATAGTTGATTATGACTTTGATGGTAATAATGATGGGATTCCAGATAATGGAGGAATAGTATCATACTTGAAATCTAAAGGCATTCCTGTGAAATCTGATGAAGGAGAACCTCCACGAACGCATATAAAAGTTGTACTAGTCGATGATACAACATATATAGGTTCCCATAATTGGCAGAATCATCAGGTAGCTAGTACTAATGAGGCTAGTGTAAAGTTGAAGAGTCCATTTATACTACAGAAAATAGTAGAATACTTTGATTGGAAATGGAGTAGAGGAAGGACATTATAATATAAAAATATTTTATTATTTTACTATGATTGGATACAAAATAAATTAATGAGGTAAGTCCATTTATTAGGGATATCTATTACTATTATTCCATAGATTGTCAAAGTAGCCTGTAAAATCATCCAATATTTTTGAGTTGAATATTTTTATTGTAGCCTCTGCACTACTAACTTCTCCACCATTCCAGTTATGTGAGCCTATATATACCACATTATCGATCAGTATACTCTTGTTATGTGTTGATTGTGAACTATTAGGATCCAACTTTGTAGGTACTCCTTGACTCTTCAAATAGTCCCTGACTGACTTTGGTACTGTATCATCTATTATAACCTTAACATCAACACCCCGTTTATATGCATCTGCTAACGCTCTAGTCAAGTTTGAAGCTGTATGATTTGGATCTGTCGAATAATTACTCCACCATTTCATTATGAGTCTTACTTTATCTTTAGCATTATTTAAAGCATTAAGGACACTATCATAATATCCCCCTGTTATGAATACTTCTTGATAAGTAGTATCATTATATCTCCAGGTACCATTGTCATTCCATATTGTGTCTAGATAAGCCTTTGCTTGTGCTACTATATCCACGTTGTTTGTTTTTATAGTATTTTCATTGTTGTATGTTAGAGAACTTATTCTCCAATTGGCTGATCCTACATAAACAATCTTATCGTCTATTACTACTACCTTTGCGTGGGGTGACTTTATCTTATAAGGTATCTGATTATTGCTTAGGAATGTTTTTAGATCGTTAAGATTTAACGAGTTATCACTAAACGATAGTCTGACATCAACACCTCTATTTTTTGCTTTAACCAATTCATCTAGTAATATTCTTGGTCTCTTTGTCGTATCTGACGAGTATTCTAGCTGATATACGTGTGCATATATCTTGCTCTTTGCATTCTTTACAGTATCTAATAGGTCAAAGTAATACTCTTGATTATTCAGCAATATAGGAATACTTATGTATGCTATTAATCCATTGCTAGCAAATATTCTTTTACTAAACGCATCACTAACCTCTTGATCTGTTAATGCTCTATTGTATATTCTAACTTCATCTACATCACCTATGAAGTACCTATTGTTACCATTGGAGTCTTTACCTATAGTTAATGGAGTATTCCAGTTGTAATCTGGTACTGCTCCATTAGTGTTTAGAGATGATACTTGCTGACCATCTACATATAGCCTTAGTGTAGAGCCATCATATGTTAATACTGCATAATGCCATTGACCATCATTATATGTATTTGGTGAAGTAACAAAGTAATCCCTACCATTAGCATCCTCAAATCCTGCTTGTACTTTGCCTCTAACACCTTGGTTAGATCCTGTTATCCATATACCATAGTTCATATC
>CAZLZM010000171.1:0-2583 GCA_964563995.1 uncultured Nitrosopumilales archaeon | reverse complement strand
TAATAATAGAATATGTTAGGTATTTACTTCATTACGTAAAGAAAAGAAGCCAAGTATACATATTTGCTCTCACATCATTACTTTCATTAGCTATAGCCTCTAATTGTAATATTGAGCCTAGCATTGCTTTAAGGCTTGTATTTGGTACATATGCAATAAGCCTAGCAACATACATATACAATGACCTTTACGACATAAAGACTGATAGACTTAACAAGGTTAATAGACTTGTAGTTAATGGTAGAGCAGATACATCAAAATTAATAAGGCTAATAGCATCACTGTTTATAGTAGGATTACTACTCTTAGTAAGCATAAACATCTACACAGTGGCCATATCATTAATATGCTCATTCCTTGCTATAGCATACTCACATAGAAGATTCAACCTTAAGGATAAGTTCCCTCACAAGACTATAATTAATGCACTCGGAGCATCTCTAGCAGCATTAATAGGAGGCTTTGCTGTAGAGAATATAAGCATAAATGTATTAATCCTTTCTGTTATAGTATTCCTCTTCCTCTTTATACTTGCTCCTTTAGGTGATTTACAGGATTACAATGGTGATATGCTTGCTGGTAAACGTACCATGCCAATAGTGTTAGGAGTAAATAATACTCTAAATGTAATGATGATTCTGTCTGTAGGGATAATATGTATATACATATTCAGCAAGAGTATTAACATGCTAGGTATTGTTATAGCTGTAAGTACCAACTCTTTTGTACTATCTCTACTCTATTATATAAAGAGGTATTACAGTATTGATATTATAAAGAAGAGTAGACATGTACTTAGACTAACATACATAGCAAACCAGATAGCAGTACTATTAGGCGCCAGTACAAATTAAATACAAGTTTTTTAATATTTTTATAAACTATTTATTTTATTTATGATACTAGGTGTATACACCATGTGAGCTACTCCTGACTAAAGTCAGGAGCTTCTTGGTTCATAGATCTTAGGATCTCCTCAAGCGTGAATTCCAGTGGCTCCCACTGTACTCTGAATACTATATTGGTGTTTGGGTATTTAAATTTTAAATTTCAGCAATTCATCCCAGAACTGAAGTTCTGGGATGAATTGCCTAATCTTTATAAATATAGTCTTGCTATCTGATCCATAATATCGTTTAAATTTGGTTAAGATTATTATTAGTGTTATGGTAACTCAGATGAGCTACGCTAAAAGGGGTATTGCCACAGAGGAGATGAAACAGGTAGCAAGGGATGAGCAGGTTGATCTTGATTTCATAGTTAGAGCAGTCGCAAAGGGTACGATAATAATCCCTAAGAATAATGCTAGAAGACAGGAGATAAAGATTAAGGGTATAGGTAAAGGCTTAACTACAAAGGTTAACGTTAACATAGGCACGTCTACGTTAAGGGTTGATCTAAATGAGGAGGTAGAGAAGGCTAAGGTTGCAGTAAGGTATGGTGCAGATACGATAATGGACCTTAGTGATGCTGGGAACCTTGCAGAGATAAGGAGAACACTGTTAGATGTAGCAAGGATACCATTTGGATATGTACCAGTATACCAAGCATATGCTAATGCAGTAAGTAAGTACAAGAACCCCTTGGAGATGAATGCAGATGATTTCATAAAGGCATTTGAGGATGCTGTAAAGGATGGTGTGGATTTTGTTACCATACACTCTGGTATAACCAAGGAACTAGCAGAAAGGGTATTAAAGGTTAAGAGGCATGCTGGGATAGTTAGCAAAGGGGGTACTATAACTGCTGCATGGATGCTCAAGTATGATAAGGAGAACCCATATTATGAGTACTTTGATTATCTATGTGAGATAGCAAGGGAGTATGATGTAACGTTTAGCCTTGGTGATGCCTTAAGACCAGGCTCGATACTTGATTCACATGATGAGTTGCAAGTTGCAGAGATGGTAAATGTTGCAAGGCTAGTTAAGAGAGCTCATGAGTATGATGTCCAAGTCATGGTTGAGGGACCAGGGCATGTACCTTTGAACGAGGTAGCAGCAAATGTTAGATTAGCAAAGGCTATGATGAATGATGCTCCATACTATGTCTTAGGTCCATTAGTAACTGATGTTGCTGCTGGCTATGATCATATAGCAAGTGCTATAGGAGCAGCAATAGCAGCTAGCGAGGGTGTAGATCTACTTTGCTATCTAACACCAGCAGAGCATCTTGCATTACCTACAGTAGAAGATGTTAGGGAGGGTCTTATAGCATATAGGATAGCAGCACATGCAGGTGATATAGTTAAGATAAGGGATAGAGCAATAAAGTGGGATGCAGAGATAACCAAGGCTAGGAGAACACTTAACTGGAGCAAACAGATATCTCTAGCCATAGACCCTGAGAGGGCAGCTATGATACATAATAGGGAAGGGCAGCTATCTGGTAACAATGTACCCTGTACAATGTGTGGATCAGCATGTGTATACATAATGCTCCCAGAGCAGAGGAAGTATGAGCCATGTAATGAAGATGATGGAAGCATTACAAATAAGTGATGAGTGTACTAATAGTAGGATAAAGAGGATAATGGTAGTTATTTACTATTGTACTATTGATTGTAAAAAGTTAGATGTTTTT
>CAZLZM010000170.1:0-2587 GCA_964563995.1 uncultured Nitrosopumilales archaeon | reverse complement strand
TATCTCCTCTATGCTCTTCACCGTCTTCGCGTTCACGTTGTTGTAGAACCTCTTAGTCCTATCCTTCAACTCCCTGAACCACCTCTCTATCCTATTCCTGTTACCAAAGGTCTCATGTACATATTCTAGTCCAAGCCTCTCCAATGCCCATCTATACCAGCGGCCTCTATCAACTACTATCAATGGCTTGCCCTCGCATACCTTTAGTACCCTCCTCATGAAAGCTACGGCGTTCAGCAAGGACCTACCCCTAGAGGCGTATACAGCTAATATCTCCTTAGACTCTACATCTATAGCCGACCATACGTAAGACCTATGACCGTTAACCTTAACCACCGTCTCGTCAACAGCTACTATCCTCCTGGACTTCCTGGATGGGTTGAAGAGGCTCGACGCCCTATGAACCCAATCCCTAACGCTCTCCCTAGAAGCATAGACCAGGAGATACCTATCAGACACATCCCTAAGACTCAGACCAGCAAGATAGAGAACAACAGCACAAGCCTTCTCAAGAGGAGAATAATTATGAAACCTGAACAGAGAAGACACCCTCCCCACCAAATAATCGAAGACACGCATAAAAGAAAAAAGGACAAACAAGGCCATAGGCCTAACCCAGAAAAACTTAAATAAAAGTTGACAATGCCGGCCCCTCGTGCTGGATTATTCTAATACCGCTTTGCCTATTTCGATTGCCTCGATAATTCTCTCAGTTTTATCTTTCATAATATCGTACAACCTATATCGTGTACAGAAATACACCAATGTTATTAGGCCGCATTGCAATGTATTAGCGGAGGAGTACTCAAGGTGGGTGGACTATATTAAACTTTTCCTTTCCCCTTGGTATCCCACAACTCAAGGCATAGAAAAAAGTATTGAAGATATGAAGAAACAATCAGAAATTATACAGATGGTACTAAATGACCCTACAGAACTTGAGAATAGTATTTTTTACAACCTATCCTCATCTGCCAAGCAGCATCTCGAAACCGGATATAAAGGACTTTATCACAAACTGTTGAAACTAACAAGGCATTTAAAAGAATACGACCGTGAAGCCTGTCAATTATTTATCGCAAAATGTGAGGATTTGAAAAAGAAGATAGACCTTCCTGACCGTCATGGACAACATGACCTTGCATATTACAGTCGAATAATTAGTTATGCGATAAAGAAGAGATACACGGGTTATCCCAGTGGATATCCTCTTATAGACTCTAGGCGAATAGACTCCAGAACCCTAACAGAACTAAAATGGGAGGGCGCTCTATTGGCATCAGGAGGAAGTGCAGCAATTTCAACAGTAGCCAAAACCATTGATGATATTATCAATCAACCAAATGATACGCTTGACCAACTTCATGATAAACTGTCGAAAATAGAACAAGATGTTAGAGAATTAATTCAACAGCTTGAAAACCAACTTATTGAAACAATAAGACTGGGCGGCCTCGTTAAAGGCAAGTGTAGCATATGCGGAAAAACCACTTAACATTGGTAAAAGCAAGTTTATTCTTCTGAAAAAGAGCTTTAATCCCGATCAACCGCTTGTTCTATCCATATGTTGTATATTGTAGGGTCTGGTATGTTGTATGATAGGTACTGGTCTGTGTATGTCTTAGAGCCATGGTCTGCAGCTTCTTTATCGCCTCCCCATCCCCCTCACAAGAGGCCACCCAAAATGCTCTCAGCTTCACATGTTCTTGTACGAGCCGTCTATATACAGAGTTTGCGTAAACTTATGCAACTCAAAGCCGTAAGCCACCCTATCCGCACAGCAAATTGTGTGGCGCGTATTAGATGAGGGCGGTCTCAGTTCCAGCATAGACGTAGGGTGAAATGGTTCAGTTCTTTACCTCAAAGCTCCAAGTAGATAGGTCTGATTTCATTGACTTGAGTATGGGTGTTGCTGTGTCTTCTGGGAGGGTGAGGAATAGTCGGGTTAAGTGTTTACAGAGTCTTTTCTGCATGCTTCCCTTCTTCCAGTCCTCACAATCATGTATTATCATCATCTTTTCCATGTCGACTATGGCCGTGTACTCCTTTATCCTAGCCTCTATGTAGTGGGGAGAGGCTGTGATTATCTGGACCTGTTCATCCGCTATCTCGCTTGCTCTCCAGAGCCTGGGCATGTCTACCAGTGATGAGAGGAGGCGCATCTTCTCCTCATAGGAGACTTTGGGAGATTCTTCCCCTCTCCAGATGCCTGTCATCGTGAAGTGGTTTTCGAGCTGTGTCTTTACAGCCTTGTGTCTCTCATCAGCCTGTCCCAACATCTCCAGTACTTGGATACAGTTGTGGACAGCGTATCCGTGAAAATGGTTATTGAAGTATCCATATACGCGTCTGACTGAGCCTTTTATGCTCTGGAGCTTATCCACCCATCCCCTAAGCTCAGCCTCATTGTAGTGGTAGTTATACCATGGGTTCCTGCCTCTTCCATGCCATCTTATATAGGCGAAGTCAGTGGTTACCTCAACCACAGGAGGAAGTAGAGGCTCATCCACTATTGTATATGCTGCTTCAAGCTTTCTAAGAAGTGTGAATGTCTCTTTCCTTATCCAGCTGGGATGCCTAAACTCCA
>CAZLZM010000169.1:0-2602 GCA_964563995.1 uncultured Nitrosopumilales archaeon | reverse complement strand
TATTCTTCTTTATTATCTGCTGAGCTGTCGCTGAACCTATTAAAGGAACATACTTGTTGTATAAATGCTTGGGATACCAATCAAACTTCTTATAGTGGATGTATGCTTGTCTCCTCTCAAAGTTTATTTCGTTCCACAACCTAGAGCAATTATCTGCTAACTCCCTAAGAGCCGGGTTGTCCTCTACTATGAACGTGTTTGTCCTCTTCATCATCACACGTTATATCTTCTAATTGACCATTTAAACCTATAAGCACCATTCATCCCCCATTGAAAATAGGGGGCTTTCTGGCGTCATTTATGTAAATAAGATAAGATTTTAAATAGGTTATAACACATACAAACTTGATGGAGGGTAGTGAGGAGAGGATAACTAGAAGAGAGTTCCTTAAACTTATGGCTGCTGCTGGTACAGTTATGGCTTTTACCCCATTCATAGATTGGGGCAAGTTCATGCCAAGGAAAGCATCTGGTAACATTGAGAGAGTAAGAGTTGAGTTACCAGATGGTAGTATAGCAAACGTTAACAAGTTCCCTCCTAACTCCTCTGAGACTATAATATATCCAAAGACAGGGGATAGGGTATTGGATCAAGAACCTTTTAGGGTATGGAGATTGATAAGGCTACCTGCGGAGATGGGAGGCAATAGGAATGATGCCTCAGCATTCAGATGCTATAGTGCTGTATGCTTGCATCTATGGTGTCTATGGAAGTATAGAACTGAAGAGGATAAGAAGAGAGGGGAGTGTCCATGTCATGGCAGCATATACGATGCTAGAACTGGCAAGGCAATAGATGGCCCAGCATCATTCCAGAGCCCTCCAGCTAACCTGCTGCCTATGCTTGAATTAGAGGCTGATGCAAATGGGGATCTATGGATACTACCTCCTACATGGGACTTGTACAAGAATGGTATAATAGGCTTTGGTAGGTTTGCAAAAGGTATTAATGTATGATTATTCTTCATTAGATGAGGGCTAATGAGTACTCAAAGTCAAAAGGGCGATAATGGTTTAGTAGCATTCTTTAAGTGGCTTTGGCAAGGTTTAGAGAGAACTATATTTGTAGGTATAAAGTTCACATATCCATCAAGGTTCGTTAGTCCATTAGGCTTCTTAGGTATGCTTACATTCATAACGTTCATAATATTAGGTATAACTGGTGCACTGCTTATGTTCTACTATGAACCAATACTCGATAGAGCATGGGATAGCGTTAAAGCAATAAATGATACAATACCATATGGCTTCCATATAAGGAATATACACTATCATGCATCTAACACCATGGTATTCCTTGCCTTAGCACATATGTACTACCAGTACTTCTCTGGTAGGTATAAGATAAGGAATGAGGTACTATGGGTTACTGGTATAATACTAGGCACAGTTACAATCTTAGAGGCATTTACAGGCTATGATATAATATACAATGAGAGGGCAGAGCTTGCTATCAGTATAGCATCATCCTTGACAAACTCAATACCTGTAATAGGTCCACAGTTAAGAGAGATGGTATTTGGAGCAGGGTTCGCTGATTTTGTATTAAGATTTTATGCATTGCATGTGTTCATACTGCCTATGGTTATGCTAGGGTTGATGGCTGTACACTTTCCGAGGTTCCTTGTATTCGATGTACCCATGGTTATGGCAGTTACTGGGGCAATATTCATAGTTGCTGGGATGTTCCCTGTAGATCTAGGTAATAAGTTCGATCCTACATTACCCCCAGATATAACTGTGCCCGAGTGGTATCTTACTGGCATATACGCATTCCTTAGAACCCAGTATGATAAGTTCGTTACAGGTGTGTTATGGCCTGGAATATTCATAGCAGCTATGGCAATAATACCATTCATAGATAGGTATAAGAAGTTATCATGGAAGGATAGACCATTGATAACTGCTATAGGTATAACTAGTTTAGCACAGATAATAGTTACAACGTACTGGGGTTTCTACATAGATCCTAACTTTGAGAAACCATTGCTTGATAGAATAGTTATAGATCCAGTCCTATTCTATACAGTTATGCTCCTGCTAGTACCATTATCCTTTGGCTTTACATACATGATGATCAAGCTAGCAAAGCACTTTGAGGAGTTGAATAAGAAAGAGGCAGCAGCAAGGAAGGCTAAAGGTGTATCCGAAGGTTTGAATATACCAATAAGATGGGGTTGGTGGTTACTTGTTGTATTGTTGGCATTCCAAGTATACCTTAACATAATGGTATACTATGCTGGTTTGAATGGCTTTAGAAATATCCAGCTCTTCTTCATAGGTCTAGTGTTGATAACATTTGCTGGTGTATTCCATGTATATAGGTATCTAAGCCAGCAAGTCAAAGCTATAAAGCCAGCAAAGCCTCCAGTAGCGAAGGAGCCTATACCAAAGCCAGTTATAGAGCAAAAAACAAAGGCAGAGGTTAGTGTTACAGTATCCAAATCTGTTGCCATCGAGACACATGCAAAGACAGGTTCTTCTATACAGCAAGATACGCATGTATCATCATCTACACCATCATCATTACACTCATCTACTAAAGGCAATACAGATACCATACAAACATGATTAATATCTGAAGAATTAAAATTAAAATTAT
>CAZLZM010000168.1:0-2605 GCA_964563995.1 uncultured Nitrosopumilales archaeon | reverse complement strand
TTATCATTGCATTTATGAAACATAACCATGTGATGCTATTAATGCTATATAGATATTTATTCCTAAGACCATAAACTGAATTGAATATAAAGAAAGATAAAATTTAACTTTGTATATACTAATCAAGTGGAAGGTAAGAGTGAGCAAGGGGAGGATTATCTACCAATAAGTGAGCATCTAGATGAGTTAAGGGCAAGGATAGTAAGGATAGCACTTACAATCATAATAATGGTTGCCATTAACCTTAGCCTAGCCATAAAGTTCATTACTATAGATAACATTACTTTACCATACCTTTACCCAGAGCCTATAAACAGTCTATCCGCACAGATTATCAATGTTATGAGCAAGAGTCTTGTACCTGAGAATGTTAAGCTTGTACAGTTAGCTCCAGGCCAAGCGTTCTTCGCACAACTTCAAGTAGCAGTAACTCTTGCTGTAGTATTTAGCATGCCTGTTATAATAAGGGAGTTAGCATTATTCATAGGTCCTGCATTGTATGCAAACGAGAGGAAGATAATTAAGAGCATAGCATTACCAGCAGTAGCATTATTTGCATCTGGTTGTCTATTCTCCTACTTTGTGATAATACCATTCATGCTTGACTTCCTTTATAAGTATGGAGAAGTATTAGGCATACAGACCTTCCTTAGCATAAGTGAGTTCATAAACTTTGTTATGCAGTTCATACTTGCATTTGGACTATCGTTCTTACTCCCCATTATTATGTGGTTTATGAGTAGTAGTGAAGTGGTTGATAAGTATTATTGGAGACGTAATATACGTTATGCTATAGTAGTGATAGCATTATTTGGAGCAATAATAACACCTGATGGCAGTGGTATAACTATGTGGTTCGTTGCATTACCTTTAATAGCGTTGTATGTCATAGGAATGGTTATAGTAGAGGCTAAGCATGTCACCGAAAATAATAATAGTTGATAAAATACTTTTATCAAATAGATAACATAATACCGACACAATTAAATAATTAATCTCATATTTATACACTATGGATACTGATGAGTACGAGGATGTAGAATCCTTGCTCAATAAACCTGTAGAGTATGTCCTTACAGCTAATGTTATAACTCTTGAGAGTGATAGGAGTGTATCAGATGCAGTAACATTAATGAAGGAGAAGAACTCTAGAAGTATGCTTGTAACACATAATGGTGAGGCTATAGGCATAGTAACAAAGACAGATATACTATTCAAGGTAATGGCTCAAGGGAAGAACCCAAATAAGGTTAAGTTAAGGGAGATAATGAGTTCTCCAATAATAACTATATCTCCAAAGACTAGCATAGGCGATGCTTTAGCAGTTATGGAGAAGCATATACTAAGACAGTTAGTTGTGTCATCTGGTTCTACTGTTATAGGGATGGTTAGTAGGGATGAACTATTTGAGAGGATACACAAAGCAAGTATGGTTGTATCACAGACAGCATTGAAAGGCACACCAGTATGTATAATAAATCCAAATGCTATAGCATTTGTAAAGGATGCAATAAGTGCAAAGCTAGCATGTCCATACTGCAACTCTCCATTCGATGATAAGAGCGCTTTATCAAGACATATAGATAGATTACATATAGGCAGTGGGCTACTTGAGGGGGATGTTAGAAGGATAGTAGATTGATCAATGTGATTTAATTACTTATGCATACAAAAATCATAGTTATCATATGAATCTATGTCAAGGCTTGAATGGTATACCTTTCCTTAATGCTATAGCCTTGGCAGATATCTTATCCTTAATACCTCTCTTGTTTGAATGTGTACATCTTGATGTTCCATGTTCATCTACAAGTTCTATCTCTACTTTATTCATTAAGAGCATATGTAACATCTTTGCAATCTCTTTAGCAGTCTTGCGTTCTCCATAACCTATCTTAACTATGCATCTATCAGCCTGTATATCCTTGATAATCTTCTCTATTGTATAAACCGTATCTTGTATAGATACCATTACTCTACTATCAAGCTCATTATACATATATAAAACAGTTAAACCTATCCTCTTCCCAGGATCTATGCCTATCAAGAGCACATCATCCTTGTTGCTATAACTCTTATTGCATCTTTTAAGCATCTTAACTATTTTTGCTTTTATAATAGCATTATCACCATTCAGTTCATCATCGAATAGTATGTTGTTATTCTCTATAGTATATCTGCTCTTTAACTCATCGTACTCTTTCCTAGTAGTTATTATCACTGAATTCTCTCTAACAGTAACACTCTCCTCTGGTAGGATTGATTTAAATTTTATATCAAGTAACCTTAATGTGTTTGTTATTTTATAATATGATCTAGCATTAAGAGTTGCTACAACTATTCTAGCCTTGTTAGGGGGGTTTCATCACAGCTTGTTATAATTATATAGTTATTAAATCTTTCTTTATTTTATTAAAATTTAATAAATTTGTTATTTAATTTACATGAATTGTACCATATTAACATTGGTTCTTATTAACTACTATTTTTATAAAAGAACGAAAACCTTGCCTTAAGCGGGGATGATACTACATGAACAAATAAATACCATATAAGAGAAATAATAAAATAATAATAATGCAACAAGTATTAAACTACAAGTATA
>CAZLZM010000167.1:0-2620 GCA_964563995.1 uncultured Nitrosopumilales archaeon | reverse complement strand
TTCATTGTCATGGTTAAAGAAGGTTATGATTATGATGTAGTTATAGTAGGGGGTAGCATTGCTGGATTACTTGCTGCAAGAGAGGCTGCAAATAATGGTGTATCTGTACTTGTGTTAGAGGAGGATGCAGAGATAGGCACGCCAGAACACTGTGGTGGTCTATTAAGCATAAATGCACTTAAAGAGATAGTCAATTACGTTCCAGAGCATATTATATTAAACAGAATAAAGTATGCTATAATAAGTGTAATAAATACAAGTATAAGCATAGATGCATCAAGACAAGGGGTCGTAGCAGTAGATAGAAGAGGTTTAGATAAGTATATTGCTATGCAAGCAAGTAAAAATGGTGCAGATATAATGCTTATGTCCCATGTTACATCGTTTAAAGAAGAAGATGACTGTGTTAAAGTTTATACCAACAGGAGCTCATTCTCATGCAGGATTATGATAGATGCTAGAGGCTGTGGAGTATTGGTAAGTAAAGGTAAGGGCTTCTTACCATCCGCACAGTACGAAGTAAGCACAGATGGGATAGAGGATAGTACGGTTGAGGTACATATAGATCAATGCCTTTACCCAGGATTCTTTGCTTGGATAATACCAAATGGCAATGGTATAGGTAGGGTTGGAGTTGCAGGTAAAAGTATAAACGTAAATGAGAGACTGAGCAAGTTCCTAAATGCTAGGATAAAGAATTCTGGCCATAAGCATGTAACCCTAAGGAAGGTATTCGCACCAGTATGGATTGATGGACCACAGAGGCCATTCGTTCAAGGAAGGATTGTTAGAGTAGGCGATGCTGCTGGGCAGAGTAAACCTACAACTGCTGGGGGTATATACACATCTGGCATGGGAGGTATAATTGCTGGAAGAGTAATTAGCAATGCTATATTGAACAATGAGTACGATGTTATTAAAGAGTATGAAGATGAATGGTTAAGGTTGTTTGGGGATGAGTTTTGGAGGATGCTTATGCTTAGAAGATTATTTGAAAGGTTAGATAACAAGTCAATTGAGAAGATACTTAAGATTATGAATAATTATATAGATGATATATCCTTAAGTGCTGATTTTGATTTTCACTCATCCGAGTTAATAAAAGTCATTAAAGGTAGCGATCTTCTTACTTTAGCAAAGACTATACTTGGTAATGAGATAAGAAGATTATTATTATAGTATCGATTAATCTAAAGGTATAAATTAGATTCCATAGGCTAGCAATCTATGTCACAAAGAGTAATAGAGTTACCAGTATGCACATCATGCAGCAGGATCATAATGCCTAACGATAGATGCGTAAAGTTTTACTGTCCAAGGTGTGCAGAGTACCTTATATGGAGATGTGAATATTGTAGGGAGTTTGCTAGGGAGTACAGATGTAATGGATGCGGATTCGAGGGGCCATAATATAATGTTGGCATTACGATAATAATAAATGATACTCGTTAATGGATGGTGGTAGCATGGGTAAGTTGGTGGCAAGGGTTAAAATATTACCCAATGATGTAGATGTTAACCTAGATGATCTAGCAAATAATATAAGTAGTGCAGAAGGTATAGTGGTTAAGAGGTATAGCAAGGAGCCTATAGCATTTGGTATAAGTGCTCTAATACTAGATATAGTAATGGATGAGGATAATGCAGATACAGATGCTATAGAGGATAGATTGAAGAGATTCGATGGTGTCAGTGAGGTGGAGATAGTTAACATGAGTAGAGAATCAGCAAGGTTATGATATGAGAAGAGTACTTGAGCCTATACAACTTAGGGTAGCAGAGGCAAAGGCTAGAGATGTAGGTAAGAGAAGGGCTAGAGTGAGTAATAATGTTCTTGAGATGCTACAGGCAAGTGCTGGGGATGTTGTTGAGTTGATAGGCAAAAGGAGTACCGTAGCCATAATCTGGCCTGATGAAGATATAGATGATAACACAATTAGGATAGATGGACAGATAAGAAAGAATGCTGGAGTAAGCATAAACGATATAATAGGAGTTAGGAAGGTTGATGCCAAGGTTGCTAGAAGTATTACTTTAATACCTCTTAGCACAAAGATAAATGCGGATAAAGAGTTCTGCGAATTCGTTAAGAATAGATTAAAGTGTATACCCTTAGTTGAGGGAGATGAGATATCAGTTATTATACTAGGTAGTTCTATAGACTTTAAGGTAAGCAAGATTACTCCAAAGACCATAGTTAGGGTTGAATCTACAACTAAGTTAAGTATACAGTCTACCAGCTTAGTTGAGAAGAAACCAAGGGTGACTTATGAGGATATAGGAGGATTAAGGAACCAGATAGAGAAGCTTAGGGAGATAGTTGAGCTGCCTTTAAGGCATCCAGAGGTATTCCAAAGGTTAGGTATAGAGCCTCCTACTGGTATACTACTATATGGTCCGCCCGGTTGTGGTAAGACATTGATAGCAAAGGCATTAGCAAGTGAAGCAGAGGCTAACTTTTACTCTATAAATGGGCCTGAGATTATGAACAAGTACTATGGTGAGACAGAGGCTAGGCTTAGGGAGATATTCAAAGAGGCTAGAGAGAAGGCTCCTAGCATAATATTCATAGATGAGATAGATGCGATAGCACCAAAGAGGGAAGAGGTATTTGGTGATG
>CAZLZM010000166.1:0-2626 GCA_964563995.1 uncultured Nitrosopumilales archaeon | reverse complement strand
TTTAGACTATTCAATCGTATCTTAATGTTAAGATAGATTTGAGTAGATTTCTACTGCTAGATGGTGGTTAAGTTAACAGAGCCGCTAATAATCTTCATAATAATTTATTATTGTTTATTTTTAAATTATTATACGAAGATAACTTATTTGCTAACGGTTTAAGAAATGAGAGCTTTCAGTATTGTTATAAACTTTGAGACCTCATCCTCATTGTTAAAGAAGTGAGGCGAAACCCTGATTACCTTCTTATTAAGTATATTCCTTTCTGCAACAACTATTCCATATTTCTCTAACTCCTTTGTTACTTTGCTACTATCAACTTTACATACCTCAAATGATACTATGCTTGTTCTCTTGCTATTATCCTTTGGTACATAGAGTTTAATTTGACTATACGATGATAGCTCATCTATGATACTATCTGCTAGATACATATTCCAGTTCCTTATCTTTGCTATACCTACATGTTTTATGTAACGTAGAGATTCTAGGAATGCTGCAAGAAGAGCATAGCTTCTAAACCCTGCCTGAAGTCTATAGGGCATATCTTTGTAGACTAATGAACCCT
Organism: uncultured Nitrosopumilales archaeon; assembly: GCA_964563995.1. Classification (GTDB taxonomy): domain Archaea; phylum Thermoproteota; class Nitrososphaeria; order Nitrososphaerales; family Nitrosocaldaceae; genus JBBIQH01. The sequence goes on along the minus strand of CAZLZM010000166.1, from coordinate 2,058 downwards.
CATGTATGAACGCAGACTCACTACCTATTATAAGGGGTTCTATAGCATTAGATACATCTCTATTACAGTAAAGAACACCTAGTCCTGGAGGCCCACATAACCACTTGGATGCTGTAAATGCCATGAACGAGCATCTTAATCTCTTAACATCAACTTCAACGCAGCCAACTGTCTGCGCTGCATCTAAGAATAGTTGTATTGTATTATTGCTTAATATATCTTCTATAGGTAGTATTAAGCCTGTGTTAAATAGTGCATGACTAAGGGCAATCAATTTTACGTTATCTGATGCAAGTATGTTCTTTAACTCTTCACCATTTATGTTACCATAGATATCTTTTATACTAAGGGTTTTAACATTAACACCTCTATACTTAAGCCTCAACCATGCATAATAGTTTGCAGGATGTTCATGTTCTCCATCCCTTATAATTATACTATCTCCTTGCCTAAGATTTAATCCATTGGCAACAAGGTTTATACCTTCTGTAGTGCTATGTGTAAACACTATTTCTTCCGCTTTACAATTTATAAGTTCTGCTACCTCTTTCCTTGTATTATTTATAAGATCATCTATGATATCTTGCATCTTGTTGGAGTCTGGACCATACTCATCGTATCTAATGAGAAAATCTGTAATAGCCTTTATGGATACTAATGGCATGGGTGCACTTGATGCACTATTAAGGTATATGTACTTGAACCTTGGAAAATCATTCTTTATAGTATCTTGGTCAAATTCCATTATTCTTCTGTTGTTCAATATACAATTGGTATACTTAAAGTAAACTGCACACCTTTTGTATGCTACAGCAATTGATATTAACAATATTTAGTTATAAGTATCTTGTATAATATAATAACTTATCTTCTTCTTGTCCAGTTACCATATTTTAATTTAATTTAATGGTGATTGATAATAAATAGTAAGATCAGTTATCCATGATTGGACCTTAGGCTTATATTGTTTGTTGTTATTTAACCAATAATGGAGATGTAGATATATGCTTGATATGCTCTCTATTGATGGAATAAACATGATTATAGCAGAGGATCCATATGCTAAGATATGCTTTATATCGAATCTTATAAGAGGTATTAAAAATTCTAGAGTATTATACTTTGATCTTGATACGCTATTTACTGCATATATTAAGAATAATATAATAAAATTAAACAATAACAACAATAATAAGGTGGATATATTCTTTGCAGATAAAGAAGGGTTAGAGGATATGATAGTAGACGCATGTTCTATAGCAGGTCATACTAATTTAAAGTTAATAATATTTGATTCATTACATGGTTTCTATCATATATATGCATATAAAGGTAACAGATTCATAACTAAGCTGAACCAACTATTAATATTCTATATATCATTGCTATTGAATTTAAGTAAGGAAAAAGGATGTCCATTGTTAGTTACAAATGTTAAGAGGTTAGATGGTAAAGAGCCTAAGACTAACCTCAATAGATATCTTTGGGCTAAGAGTAGTGTTATGCTATATGTTAGAGTTGCAGATTATTATAATACATTAACAGTTAGTATAATAAGGCATACACAAAGAGAGTTAAATGGTAAGAATATGGTAATCAATAGATGATATGACATAGAAATATTAATTAATTATTATAATAAAAATATTAATATTATATTATTAGGCTAATATATCATACAAGTCAGCCTCTTCTCATCACCTTTTATATCTGCAGCATGTAAGAGTAATATTAGGCTCTCTAGAACATCCTTTAGCTTTCTTCCATCATCGGTTATGTTAACTACACCTCCTTTTACTTGCAAGAACCCTTTACCTGATAGCTCGTTTACACGCTTCATAACCTGATAGTAGTCTAAGCCTAGTAACCTAGCAAGCTGGTACAGTTTTAACTTTAAGTTCATAGATACGCATTGTAGTATACAGTAGTATTGCACATAGGCTGGTCTACGTCTTAGACTTAAGGCTATCTCCATAGGATCCATATTTATATTATTGCTCTTCATTAGGCTCTGTTAACTTTAGATAATAGTTAGACAGACTATAATTATGGAACGTA
>CAZLZM010000165.1:0-2638 GCA_964563995.1 uncultured Nitrosopumilales archaeon | reverse complement strand
TAGTTCACAAATAAATGTTTTAAACTAAAATTAAAATTAAGAAGAGTAATATGTAAAAATGGCGATTCCTCAATATTATCCACCTATACCTTGATTCTCTTCTCAAATATATCATATTATCTCTTCTATGATTGTATCTGAACTCTTTTAGTATAGGAATAATTCTTTATTGGTCCATAATATCTCAATGACTCTCTTTAGCATATCTCCAGAGGTTGATAGGTGGAGTGTATTAATCAATCACAAAAAATAAAAATATAATGATAACTGTGAATATTATGGACTGTTAAGCTGGTATAGCTTCCTTATTCAATGGCAACTCCTGAGAATACAGTTTACTTATACCACAAGCCTCCTTTACACGTTCCCTATCTATTATACCTTCATCTATATCTTTCTCTATAGCCTTAAGTATAGCATTAGATAGATACTGTTCGACCCAGCCATTAGGATATTGCCAGAGTATCTGCATCGCTCTAAGGAACCTTAATGCACCATCTGGTATCTCTACTTCTACTATAGCCATAGCACTAATTCCTCTTAACGCTTAATTCTTAGTAAGTTAAGATTCTTTGATATCACAAAGATAATGAATTGACAACTTTATATTTATCAAATTACATTGTACAATGAATAAAAAAATGACACATGTTGATGCTTATATTTATCTTATAAAGTTTAATGGATTATACTAGTATATTTGAGCAGTAAGTTTATTGCCCACTTGTTTATTACTTAACTGTAAGTGGCACGTAAGAAGATTAAGATAGAGTTGGAGGATAATGAAGGAAGTAAGTACTCTATAATGCTAGAGGGTAATCTTACGCGTGAGAAGGTTCTCAAAGTATTCGAGTTAATGAACTTGCTGGATAGTAGTAACTATGAGGGTATGGATAGAGAACATGATATAAACTCACTCATAGATAAGATACTTAAGGTTATAGAGGATCGATTCCCATATGGCGAGTTTACATCAGCACAAGTGTTAGAGGCTTATGAGGATACCTATAACGAACCTATAAAGTTAAGCATGATATCGACATATTTGGCAAGGTTTGTAAGCAAAGGAATACTTGCTAGAAGTAAGCATGGTAGAGAATGGAGGTATAGAAGGATAATACTAAGCAGTAAACATTAGTTCTAAATAATTGATAACAACAATTATTAAACAAATAAATTAATTAAAAATATGGCATCTTCAAGATATGTTACTATTACCAATATACCTCTTTCTTTTGATAACCATTACACATAAATCACTGTATTGTATATCTTTAACTTCGTTAAGCATGCACTTAGTTACCTTCTCATTGCTTAAGGTTAAGTTCTCATAGATCTCTGTAATATACAAGTTAACATCTACACGATTCAACTCAAGAAATTTAGATATATGGTAAGGCATGAAGTCCCATGGTCTAGGAAGCAGTATCACATCTTTACCATTCCTTAATGCATTTAAGAGAACCTCTTTTTCATAATCTATGCTACCAGTTATGTGAAATGTTATGATAACCGCTTTATCTATAGCAATCCTTGAGTATGCTGCTGCTACTTGTATAGAACTTATCCCTGGTATAAGTATCACATCTATACCATGCCTAGAGAAGGTGTTAACAAGTTTATCTACTATCTCCGACTCTGAGAAGTTAACATCCCCTGTAAAGAGTATAGAACATGAAAGCTCATCTCTTATTAACTCCTCTACTATAGAGTTGTATACACTATCCTGTGTCTTTAATGTTACCAATCTAACATCCTTTTCATCTAATGTTATCAATCTCTTGATAGAGTCTATAGTATGTTTATACCCTACTATTATATCTGAGGATTCGATAGTACTCTTAGCCTTTAATGTTATATACTCACTTGAACCAGGTCCTATGCCTACTAGATATACCCTGCTCATACAAGGACAAGAGCTTAATTATAATATTAAGTTATTTTAGTGTATGTATTAGTATATTAGGTTTATAGTAAAAATGGCAAGAAAACCTGACTGTAAGGACAGAATTGATGAACTGCCAGAATTTAAATACTCAGTTATAATAAAGATTGGTTGAAGGCGAAGATCAATCTTAATCTTAATCTGCCCATAGAGTATGGGAAAGTTACGCTTGTGGAGATTCCTAATGTCTATGAAATAAAGCAGAAAGGAAGCCTTATCTTTCAAGGTGGGTAGCTCACACTAGCACTGAAAAACCCTTATATTAATCCATATACAATATATGCTATGCAGTTTGACTACGAGGAGTTTCAGAGTGTAGAGGAGGTTATGGCTTACCTTGTTACAATAGCACCTTTAATGAAGCAGATAATGACACTACATGTCTATAAAGGTTACACATTTGCACTTCTCCCATTCTCACCTCTCTCTGGTGATCATATACTAATGGTATATGCAAAGAAAGAGATAGAGCAAGGCTTACTAGAGTTTGATATCTCAACTATGAAATACAGGAAGGTTAATGCTGTTGAGAGGGCAGATAAGAACTACTTCATAGTAACAACACCAAAGGTTAATACATTGGCAGATAAGGCTATAGAGAATCTAGGAAGACCATGATACATGGCAACGGCTATAGTTTGTTCTTATTATGATTAAATTAAATTGATTATATAAATAATAATTAATTTTTAT
>CAZLZM010000164.1:0-2689 GCA_964563995.1 uncultured Nitrosopumilales archaeon | reverse complement strand
AAGATAGATTTGAGTAGATTTCTACTGCTAGATGGTGGTTAAGTTAACAGAGCCATGAAAAATAAAGAATGATTTAAATAGCATTAAAGTATAAAAGGTTTATGCTTACAGTAGAGAAGATCATGGATGTATTAAAGAGTATAAAGGATCCTGAGCTTAATAGAGATATAGTATCCATGGGTATGATAAAGGATCTAACCATAGAGGATGACAAGGTATCATTTACCCTAGAACTTACTACCCCAGCATGTCCATATAATAGTGAGATAGAGCAAGAGGTCAGGGAAAAAGTAAAGGCTATTGAAGGCGTTAAAGAGCTTAACATAAGGGTTACCGCTAGGGTTATGGAAGGTAGAACAGTTAACGCAAGTGATATCCTTGCTAATGTAAAGAATGTAATAGCAATAGCAAGTGGTAAGGGTGGGGTAGGGAAGAGTACGGTTGCTGTTAACCTTGCATATGCTCTAGCAAAGAGTAATGCCAAGATAGGACTGTTAGATGCAGATATATATGGACCAAGTGTACCACTGATGCTTGGGTTAAAACCTGGACTTACAGTTAATGAGAAGAATAAGATAGTACCACAAGAGGTATATGGTATCAAGGTAATCTCAATGGGGCTTGTACATACTAGGGGTGAAGAGAATGTTGGTATATGGCGTGGTCCAATAATATCTGGGATAATAAAGCAGTTCCTTACAGATGTTGATTGGGGTGAGTTGGATTATCTTATAGTTGATCTTCCTCCTGGAACTGGTGATGCACCACTAACTTTAGCACAGACTATACCTATAACAGGAGTTGTTATAGTTACTACTCCCCAAGATGTTGCTATGAATATAGCAAGGAAGTCAGCTCTAATGTTCAAGAAGCTTGGTATACCAATAATAGGTGTAGTAGAGAACATGAGCTACTTCATATGTCCTCACTGCAACAAAGAGAGCAAGGTATTTGGCTATGCAGATGAAGCAAAGATACTTGAGAGGTTTGAGGCACCACTATTAGGACAGATACCATTGCATACATCGATAATGTATGGTAGCGAGCAAGGTAAACCAATAATGCTACTAGAGCCAAACTCACCCTATGCTAAAGCAGTAGAAAGGATAGCAAAGAAGACAGCTGGTAGAGTTAGTGTTATAGCAGCAGAGATGCTAAGGTTAGAGCAAGAGGCAGATGCGGTTCAGCAGTGAAGAGTTAAGTATATTGAAGAGACCTATGGGTATACTTATAAACGATTCTGATATCGGTGTTCATACTTTACAGTGTCATCTTAGCAAGGTATCTATGATAGTTAGTGTAGGGGATGCAAGCACAGATAGACTAATAAATTTAGGTATAATACCCCATATACAGGTAGTTGATGGTAAAGAGAGGAGGGTTAATAGAGGGTACGCAGGAGATTACTATGTTAGTGAGTTAAGATGTACTAATCCAGCAAGTAACATAACATACGAAGCTATAAGTACCTTTAAGGAGGCATTAAATGCTAAAAAACCTGTCAGGATACTTGTTGATGGTGAAGAGGATCTTATAGCATTGGTAGCATTAGCATACTCACCAGATAATACAGCAATAGTATATGGACAACCTTTAGAGGGTATTGTTGTAGTAATTGTTAATGAGGAGACCAAGAATAAGTACAAGAGTCTTATATCAAAGATTTATAATTGTATATGTTAGATGAAATAATTGTGAGGGGATGATGATGCGGTGGCTGTATGAGCAATGATTAGATATTATATTTATTCTGAACCCTCATTCTTTGTTAATTGAATGTTAACTAGATTCATACTAAACTTATTGATTAGTTATGTTATTACACCTTATGATATCTTGCTTCCTATAGGCACACTATCATCTACAGTTAACCAATAAGGTTTTCCATTCACATCTGCAGCAAGCAACATGCCATATGATACTACACCAGCTATCTTCTTTGGTTCAAGGTTAACAAGTACTATAACCTTCCTCCCTATCATATCTTTAGGCTTATAATACTCTGCTCCTCCAACTACTAATTCTCTCATCTCATTACCTATATCAACTATAGCCTTCATAATCTTGCTCTTACCCTCTAAATTTTCGGCACTCACTATAACACCTACTCTCATATCTAATCTTTTGAACTCCTCATAAGTTATACTCATGCATCTTATTGATACTATGGTATTAAAAATATTTCTATCTGTTTATGGACTTCGTTAACTTTAGATCATAGTATAAACTAACTAATTATGAAGCGTAATAGAATTCCCAACATGCTAAATGCTACAATAAACCTATACCTTCAGATGGAGGGTCTTTCTATATTCCAAGGCTCTTTGAAGAGCTTATGAAGGCTTGGAGATGGTTCATTATAACGGAAGAGAAGGCTGATGAGGGCTTCGATGAACAAGAGAAGTCCTAGACTGATGGATCCTCAGCTATATATGTATACCAAAGACCATGTAGCTCAGAACCCGTATATATCAACGATGAAGCAAAGGATCAACACTCTCCTTGCAATAAACTGGAAGAGAATGCGATTCAGCATAGATCGAATATCTTGAGGAAGATAAGTCTCCATAGGAGTCAAGCTAATGTAGATCTGAGACTGTGAAGCAAGAAGTTCTTATCTTAGTGAACCTTGACCATCTTTGGTATAGATCTGTACTCCTTAACTATATGTATGTTTGGTTCTGCTGTT
>CAZLZM010000163.1:0-2711 GCA_964563995.1 uncultured Nitrosopumilales archaeon | reverse complement strand
ATTAATTCAATATTTATGAATTTTATAAGCAATAGACTAATATCGACGAAACACCAATAATATATTATGCTAGAAGTAATAGGCAAGGAAGCCATATTATACAGGAGAGAGGATAATAGGACAAGGTGCACTGCATGCGCAAGATATTGCTCAATACCAGAGGGTAAGATAGGGTTATGTGGTATAAGAGGCAATGTGAATGGTAAGTTATACCTTTTTGTTTATGGTAAAGTTATAGCTGGGCAGATAGATCCTATAGAGAAGAAACCTGTGATCCATTACCACCCTGGAAGCAAGATATACTCAATAGCTACAACTGGATGTAATTGGTTATGCCAGTACTGCCAGAACTATGATATAAGCCAGAGGAGAAAGATAGAAGGCTTTGATATGACCCCTGAACAGGTTGTTGAGCAAGCAGAGTATTATGGTTGTGAGGGTATTGCTTACACATACAACGAGCCTACAATATTCATAGAGTTTGCTAGAGACTGCGGGGTAATAGCAAGGAGCAAGGGTATATTCAATATATTTGTATCAAATGGTTATGCTACACCAGAGGCTGTTAATATGATGAAGGAGTTCTTGGATTGCATAACAGTAGACTTCAAGGGTAGTGGGGAGAAGAACTTCGTTAGAAGATATATAGGTATACCTGATCCCCAACCAATATTTGATACGTTAATAGAGATAAGGGATAAGACCAGTATACATATTGAGGTAACAGATCTTATAGTACCAGAGGTAGGTGATGATCTTGATTCTGCCAGAAGACTTGCTAGATTCATATACGATGAGCTTGGTCCAGATGTACCATTGCACTTCTTAAGGTTCCACCCTGACTACAAGATGTTAAATCTACCACATACACCAATTGAGACGCTTGAGAAACATTATGCTATCGCTAAAGAGGTTGGGCTCAAGTATGTGTATATAGGTAATATGCCTGGGCACAGGTATGAGAATACCTACTGTCCAGAGTGCAATAATATTGTTATAGGTAGATTTGGTTACAATATAACTGCATGGAACCTAGATGAGCATAACAGGTGCAGACACTGCTCTTATCCTATACCAATAATAGGTAAGTTAAGTAAGAGTGCACATAATAGGAGGTTTCATTTTATAATGTAATGGTTATTGGTAATAATTGATGTTCCATTGCTTCTGCATTACTAGATCAATGCCAGAGCTCTTACTGGTGATCCACTTGCACCCTCTAACTTTAAAGGCAGTGTTATCAAGGTGAAACTATTAACCTTTATGCTATCAAGGTTGCATAAGTTCTCTACTATAGTTATATTGTTAGATAATAGTATGTGATGTACTGTAAACATTGAATCCTTTGGATGATCTATGTTTGCTGTATCTATACCTACCTGTATTATACCCTTATCAACTATATACTCAGCGGCATCTTTGCTTAAACCAGGGTTTCTATCAAGGTAATATTCGCTATTATGATACTCATGTTCCCAACCAGTTGATATCACTATACTCTTACCCCTTAGATCTAGGTTAGTATCTTCAACATGTTTAAGATCATCCTTAGTAATATACTCATCTGCACCTTTGTTAACCTTTACTAGTATTGTATTGCTTACAAGATTACTTAAAGGAACATCATCTATGCTGTAACCTTTAGGGTTGAAGTGCTTAGGAGCATCCATATGGGTACCTGTGTGGGTGCTCATGAACATTAACTCTAGATCATATCCATGTACATCTAACCTGGACCAAGGTATGAGTAATGGTTTTATCCTCTTCTCAAAGACTGGCATATAGATATTTATAACTCTAGTAAGGTCTACTATCCTATTATTATTCTTTAGATCCATGCTCTAATGACAGCAAATTAATTAATTAATAATACCTTGCTTATCTTCTGAAGTTTATCTTAAACTCACGCTTACTACTCTGTATCTGCAGTAGTATCTTCTTAAGCTCTTCATCTGTTAACGCTTTATTTATCCTGCCTTGAGAGCCCATTGCTATTATGTAATCTTCTACACTGCTAACCAATTCTGGCTTGACCATCTTTAGGTTGTTCAATCTCTGCCTAGCCTCTGGGGTTAATAGTAGTCTTAGTGCTCTCTCACGCATAAGCCTTATTTCTTCTTCCCTTGCCCTATCATTATTGCTATTGTAATATTGAGCCATATGAATACACACTACTAATTTATATTTAAACCTAATATACGTTATCCTTGCATAGATTTTACTAGGAAATACAAGATGAGGTATGCTGAAGAGATTAAGCGTACTTGCTTAATTCTGGAATTGTTTTAATTAACTCATCAAATACTTGCTTAGCGAATCTATCAACCAGGTTCATACCATTGCTTGTTAGCACTCTGCCTTTGCCATGTATCTTTGTTACATAGCCAGCATTCTCAAGTTGGTGTAATGCATTCCTTATTATTGATCCTCCAGCATCCCTATGATGGCATGGTCTAGAGCCTCTTCTCTGCCTTCCCCCATACTCAGATTCTAACTCTGATAACCCAATGGGTCCATGTAAGTATATCTTCCTTAGCAATGATGCACATCTAACATACCACCAATCCTTATCATGTGGTAGCCTCATTGCATGAGGACCTGTTTTAACGTACTTTGCCCATGTAGGAGGGTTTACTATATTCTCTTGCTTAAGGTACTCTGCTAACTTCTCTATTAGCATATCTGCAGGTACATCGTAAGCCTTTACCATG
>CAZLZM010000162.1:0-2751 GCA_964563995.1 uncultured Nitrosopumilales archaeon | reverse complement strand
AAGATCGTTTATGTTAGTATATAACTCTATAAAGGGATTGTTAACTTGACATCATCATTGTATATATTAACCATATCTTAGCCTTAGATCATTGCTCTTGCTTTGCTTATTCAACTTCTTCCATTGCTTATAGTGTTCCTCACATAAGTATGCCCTCTTGCTATTGCCTATATCTAAACCACTATCCTTAACCTTTCCTGCGTCTAAAGATCTTACTGCACTATGGTTGCATCCTTGAACACTACATGTGACACCTTTACCAACCTTCCCCATAGTTTTAATCATAGCTAGCATATAAATAAATACTTCGTATCCATAGCATTACTGTGCTTAACAGGATACGTAAGGATATTGAGCCATTAACCAATGACCTTGCTTTAAGGCTAGCATCCACAGGTCTCTCTCCTAACACATGGACCCTCTTAGGCTTCTCCTCTGCGCTTCTTGCAGGAGTACTATATGCTTTAAATGCATATATACCATATGCTTATCTATATGCTGGTATAGCACTCTTAACATCAGGATTCTTTGATATGGTTGATGGTAGTGTTGCTAGAGTTACAAAGAAGGTATCTAGCATAGGTGCGTTCCTAGACTCTACCCTAGATAGGGTATCGGAGGTTGCCCTGTTTATAGGCATAATGGCAAGCAATACCATGAATCCTCTGCTAGTAGCATTAGCATTAGCACTATCATTGCTTGTAAGTTACTCTAGAGCAAAGGCAGATAGCATAGGGGTTAACCTACAAGGAATAGGTTTGGGAGAGAGGGCTGAGAGACTTATGGTATTAGCAGTATCTAGCATTATAGCAAGCATTATATCTATCGAACTTATACAGTATGGTATCATGATAATAGTTATACTAGCTGGTATCACATTTGTACATAGGGTATTATCTGTGTTTAACGCAATGGCTCAGCGCTCTTCCTCTCCTCCTCAGCCCTAACCTTAACTACACCATAGTATACAGCACATGATACACAGTAGTACTTGATTATGGTTGGGCTTGCTATATATGCTCCTGCTGCCCTTAACTCCTTTGCTAACGATGGATCAACAAGGCTTAGTCTAGATGTTACCTTCTTAACCTTATCCCTAGGTACCCATCTACCACAGTTACTGCACTGTACTAGGCTAGAGTGCCCCTTTCCTCCCTTTGACCTTCCTCTATTACTCCTCTTCTTTGTCATACATAACTAATTCACTAATGATGCTTTAAGTGTTATGCTAGTAATCTTTTAATTAATAATGATAATAACTGATGTTAGAGCAATGCATGTGATGCTTGTAGTATTTGATCAGGATGGTATGATGATAAGTAGCATAGAAAAGACACTTGATAGTATAGAGGGGATAAGGTTAAGCATATTATATGATGGTAAAGGATCTCTAGTGCAAGAGGATCTTAAGCATATAGACTTGGTTATAGTAACTGGGGGAGATAAAGGTATGCTACAGTACTTCCACAAATTAGCAGTAGACTCTCCTCCAGTGTTAGGTGTATATGAGTCAGATACCACTGGGTTCTTAGCCCAAGTAGATGTTAAGGATATATCTAATGCATTAAGGATGGTGATGAATGGAAAGTACAAGGTTGAAGAGGTTACTAGGTTAGCAGTTAACGTTGATGGTAAAGAGTTAGAGCCTGTGCTTAACGATGTAGCATTATTCCCTTCAAAGAGCGCTACTCTAACAGAGTACAAATTAAAGATAAACGGTGAAGATATATGGCATGATAAGAGTGATGGCTTGATAATATCAACCCCTATAGGTTCTACTGCTTACAGCCTATCTGCTGGAGGACCAATAGTACTTAGGAGCGCTAGAGTATTTGTAATAGTACCTGTTAACTCTATGGATATAACTCGAAGACCATTGGTTGTTAATGATGATGCTAGCATAGAGGTTAGTGAGATAATAAGCAGGTATAAATGTGAGGTTATCCTTGATGGAGGCAATAGGGTAGTTGTTAAGAATATGCTAAGATGCTATAGGCATAAATATCCTGCAAGATTGATCAGACTAGAAGGATACTCTGCTGCATCATTGTTAGCAAAGAAGGTTAAACTTGCAGAGGATATGCTTGGCATGCCACCAAGCGCAAAGTTAGTTCTTAAGACACTAGAGTATGAAGGTGCGTTGAATCAGAGAGAGTTGATAGCAAGAACTATGCTACCAGCAAGGACTGTAAGACTTGCACTGAACCATCTAATGAAGAAAGGTTATGTTAGAAGGAAAGCTTCGCTTAGGGATGCAAGGGAAAAGATATATGAACTTAAGATATGATATTGATTATTACTCAATTATCTGAGGTTAAAAATTATTTTATAATTCATTACTGATTATTTACTGGTATCTATCAACTACCTGCTGCAGGAAGAGTTGGAGATTCTCTCTTAAACGCTTATCCTTCTTCAGGTAGTACTTAGCCTGCTTTATACCATCTTCTGTCTTCTTGTACAGTTCATCCCTAACCTTCGTGCTAACCTCTTGCCCTACCACTGGTATCCATGAGAAATCTGGTGCATTATCTCTAACTATCTTATGTACTAGAGGTCTTACTATTAGTGATATAAGCCTATCAACGTCCTCATCAAGCTCATCAAGGTTAACCTTCTTCCTCACATTGTTCTCAAAGTATGCCTCAAGTATAGGTTGTATCTCATAGTATAAGGAGCCTAGTCTTGCCTTCAAGAACTCAAGTAACTCCTTGTAGGAGTTCACCCTATTTATCACATTCATTTACTGAT
>CAZLZM010000161.1:0-2786 GCA_964563995.1 uncultured Nitrosopumilales archaeon | reverse complement strand
AAAAGTCTATTACAAAAGCCTACATAAGTTTATATAGTTTATTAATTGTCATCATAAGTTCAATAAGTATATTAACTTCTACTCTCTATTATAGAGAGGATGTTTCTAATGATCAAAGATATTTGGTTGATGCAATAGCTACTTGTTAGCTAGAGATAAAAATATGTATGGTTGTATACAGTTTAATTAATTAATGAGACTTTTAGAAATAAAATAAAATATGATAGTTGTATCTTCATGGAGTAGACCATTGGTTCGTGCTGCTGTTATAACGCTATTTATAGGAACATCAATAGGTACTATTTATATGCTCTTTCTCTCTGGGATGATTATATACGATGCAGATATTACAACTATTTTAGCTAACATATTTAACAAAACACTACATAGAGAGTTGCAGAGTACTGCTATAACACTATTTATAATGGGCGTAATGTATATGATAGTACCTAGGATAAGGGGTATAAGATTTGAGCATGTGTTAGAAGTAAAGGTATCCTTTATTCTAATGGTAGTATCAATCTTTATCTTCGTATTCACATACTATACTTCATATTATTATGCTATAACATATCTGATAAGGCTTACTGCCCTGGCAGTATTTACTTATGTGATATCAAAGATGCTTAAAGTAGCACCTAGGACAGGGAAGATATCAGATTACTACTTTATCATCTCATTAATGATGTTAATTACATATAATATTATTCTAGCGCTTAACTATGGTATGGATTCCCTTAATATGATATACATATGGCTTGCTTCAGTAATATATGTTATATTTGGTATACAATATAGGGTTGCGCCAGTATTCTTTGGTAAGGCAGCACCTATAAAAGGTTTGGATACCCTAGCATTTGTACTTGCATCTACATCCGCCTTACTACTCATTGTACAGATGCAATTTTATGCATATACTCTATTGCTGATAGATAGCATTATCTTTGCTTATAGCATATATATCATGCATCCATACAAGATACCAGAGTTACTCTATACAACTGAAGACCCTCAATCAAGTGAGAAGATATCAAGACTAAAGTTCTTTGTACCATTGATAAGAATATCATACATAATGCTTATATTAGGACTTCTTACTGCCTTACTATATTACCTAATGCCTAACTTTGCTTTATATGATCTAGCAATACACTTAGTTACTATAGGCTTCATAGGAATAACATTGATGAATTTTATGCCAATTATGCTTCCACCAATAATAGGTAGGAATATTAACTATACAAGGTTTAATATGCAACCTTTAGCTCTACTAATGGCAGGTATAGTTATTAGGGTTGTATGGAATATACTACCACTGATTACTCAAGTAAATAGACTAATACTAGGAGTATCTGGATTTATAGTGCTAGCATCAATGATACTCTATGTACGTATGATACACTTATCTATGGAACCCATGGCACTAAACCAAGGTTCTATAAATAGTAAACAATGAATTACTCATGTTACAGTAACTGACTTTGCTATATTCCTAGGATAATCTGGGTTAATGTTCTTCTTAACTGCTATATTGTATGCTAATAGTTGCAATGGTATACACTCATAGATTGGATATATTAGGGATGCTGTTTCTGTTATTGCTCCGTCATAATAATTACTATTGCTATTAACGCTTGGCAACTCTAGCATTGCATCATACTCATTGCAATAACTATCAGATACTCCTATAACATATGCCCCCCTAGCCTTAACCTCTTTAATGCTGTTTATAACATCTTTGTATGTATAATCCTTAGGGTTCAAGGCTATAACTATGCTACTCTTATCTATAAGTGCTAATGGACCATGCTTAAGCTCCCCAGCACTTATAGCCTCTGCATGGATGTATGCTAACTCTTTAAGCTTTAATGCACCCTCTAGTGCAATTATATGGTTTATACCCTTGCCTATAATTATTATATCATTCACATCTCTTAATTTATTTGCTATCTTAGATATCCCATCCCTCGCAATTATATCTTTTATTCCATTACTTATAATGCTACTTAAACTATCTAAAATAGAGTAAGCATTATTATTACTATCGCCATTATTACTATACTGCTGTTTGCTATTATTACTCCCGTAAGCCACTAGTGCTATCTTGTATATAAGAGCAAGTTGTGCAGTAAAGCTCTTTGTAGCAGCAACGCCTATCTCTGGACCAGCATTTATGCTTACAAATCTATCACTCTCCCTTGCTAGAGATGATGTGCTTACATTGACTATTGATAGTATCTTGCAGCCTTTGCTCTTTGCATGCTTTACAGCATCAAGCAGATCTGCTGTTTCACCACTTTGAGATATAGCAAGGATAAGATCACTGCTATCTATACTATTGTACTTTAACTCACTTGCTATGCATGAGTCTATACTAACGTTAGCTTTAGCAAGCATATATTTAGCATACAAAGATGCATGATAACTGCTGCCAGATCCTGTTACTATTACTCTTCTAGCATTAGTTAATAACTTTAGGAACTCATCACTTACCTTTGTAATTAATGCTTTTGCTACTGTATACTCTTGCTCATGTATCTCCTTTAATGTGTAATGGGCATACTTACCCTTATCTACACCAGCAAACTCCCATGCTATCTGAGTAATATCCTTTGCTATCTTGCTACCATTCTCATTGTATATGCTTAAATTATAGCCTCTCTTGGTTTGCTTGATTATGAAGAACTCCTTGTTTGATAGGAATATTGCATTATCTGTATACTTTATGAAGGCTAGAACATCGCTTGAGATAAATAGAGTGCTATAAGTGTTTTTACTATTTTTAC
>CAZLZM010000160.1:0-2803 GCA_964563995.1 uncultured Nitrosopumilales archaeon | reverse complement strand
AATTTTTATATATACATATTCATATACGTATATATGCAATGGCAGGTGTACAAGAACCCTCTAGGCTTATTGGAAATATCCATGAATGAAGGGGAGAGTATAACTGCTGAGAGTGGGTCACTTGTATTCATACAGGGAGATATAGAGATAAAGACAAGTACTAAGATAAAAGAGCAAGGCTTCTTTAGTAGATTAAAGAGTACCTTCTTAGGTAAAGAGTCACTCTTCTTGAACGATTACATAGCTAGAGGCAAGTGTACAGTAGGATTTGCAGGAGCAGCATTAGGAGATATTGAGGGTATAGAGGTTGATGGCTCATACATAATACAGAGTGGTACATACATAGCATCAACAGAAGGCATAAGTATGGATACAAAGTTCCAGGGTTTAACAAAGGGAATATTTGGTACAGAGCTGTTCATGCTCAAGATGATAGGTAAGGGTACTGTATTCGTTAATGCGTATGGAGGTATAGTAAGGAAGGAGTTAAAGAGCAATGAACACATGATTATAGATAACTACCATCTAGTTGCTATTGATGGTAATGCGGATTATAGAGTAGTTAAGATAGGTTCATGGAAGACAACCATACTAGGTGGAGAGGGTTTGGGCATAGAGTTAGTCGGTCCAGCCATAGTTTATCTTCAGAGTAGGAGTGCATTAGAAATAAAGAGTGAATTTACTAAACTACTTGGTATCGATAAACTGCAGCAGAAGCAAGGTGTATCGTTCAATTGGGGCACAGGGGACAAACAACAACAGGATTTGTTCAAGCCTAATATATAAAATAAAACAAATAAAGAATAAAAGTAACTATGCTATACGCTATTTGATGGGTAATAGTAATAATAACAATAGCAGTAGTTACAGACAAGACTCGATTAATAACAGTAACAGCACTAACAAAAACAATGGTAGGCTATACATAGTAGGCATAGGACCCGGTAGTGAAGAGCATATGACATTTAAGGCTAAGCGGTGCATTGAAGAGAGTAACATAGTTATAGGTTACGAGACATACATAGAGTTAATAAAGCATCTACTTGAAGGGAAGGAGGTCTACTCCTATGCTATGACCCAAGAGGTTGATAGGGCAAATCATGCTATAGAGCTTGCCATAAAAGGTAATACTGTATCATTGGTATCTAGTGGGGATCCTGGGATATATGGTATGGCAGGATTGGTGTATGAGATACTTGCGGAGATGAACTGGGACTGTAAGAACCCATATGTTGAGGTTATTCCAGGTGTGTCTGCATTGAATGCCTGCAGTGCATTGGTAGGTTCACCGTTGATGACTGACTTTGCTGTAGTTAGCATGAGCGATCTACTTGTTCCATGGGATATAATAGTTAGAAGGGTAGAGGCTGCTGCACAAGGAGACTACGTAATTGTTATATATAACCCTCAAAGCAAGAAGAGAGTTCATCAACTAAGGGATGCTAGAGATATAATTCTAAAATATAGGAGTGCAAAGACTCCAGTTGCTATAGTTAAAGCAGCATATAGAGACTCTCAGAGCATAGTCATAACTGATCTAGAGCATATGCTTGAGCATCAAGAGAGTTTGGGTATGTTAACTACAATAATAATAGGTAACTCATCAACGTTTGTATACAAAGGACTCATGATAAATCCCAGAGGTTATAAGAGCAAGTATGAGCTTGTATTGAGCAATAGCAAATGAACTCAACAGTCATCGTTAGCAGTTATAAGAAGCGAAAATGGGTAAGGATATAGAGTTTGGCTTAATATTACCACAAGGTTGGCTTAACGATCTTAGCTTTAACTACGATTACATAAGGAGGTTTGCAGTAGAGGCTGATAGGTTAGGCTTCTCATTATGGGCCTATGATCATTTCATACCATACTACATATACAAACCTCTTAAAGGGAAGCCTATGTTAGAGTGCTTTACACTGCTAGCATCAATAGCATCTATAACAAACAAGGCAAAGATTGGGCAGGTCGTAACATGTAACTCGTACAGGAATCCTTCCTTACTTGCAAAGATGATAAGTACTTTAGACTTTATAAGCAATGGTAGAACAGTACTAGGCATAGGAGCTGGATGGTATGAGGAAGAGTATCTGTCCTATGGTTACCCTTTCCCTAATTCAAGGGTAAGGATAGATCAGCTTGATGAAGCATTGGTAATAATAAGATCAATGCTCGAAGAAGGTGAGAGTACATTCCATGGTAAGTATTATAATACATCTAATGCATTAAACTACCCTAAACCAATACAGGACAAGGTGCCTATAATGGTAGGTGGATATGGCAAGATGCTATTGAAGGTTGTTGCTAAACATGCGGATATATACAATTGTCCATTTGCAAGTATTGATGAATATAAGGATAGATTAGTAATATTAAAAGAGCATTGCTCAAGTATAGGAAGGGATTACAATGAGATAAGACATTCACTACTTATTAGGGTTGTAATAGGCAGGGATGAAGATGATACTAGGAGAAAGATCTCAATCATAAAAGACCATAATGAGAGTGTAGAGGATTACATAGCAAAGAGCAAAGAGGCAATAATAGGCGATGTGAACCATGTTTATAAGGCATTGAATGAGTATACTAGCATAGGAGTAACACATTTTATACTGCATGTTATACCATTTGAACATAAGCTAGAATCATTAAAGTTGCTTAGTGAAGTATGCATGCAAATAATCTAATTTAATTTGATAAGGTAATCTATGATACCCATGTGAGCTACCTCGCCTTTTAAGGCGAGGTTTCTTGGTTCATAGACTTTAAGATCTCCCCAAGCGTAACTTCCCCAAGCTCCTTG
>CAZLZM010000159.1:0-2807 GCA_964563995.1 uncultured Nitrosopumilales archaeon | reverse complement strand
ATAGATGAGACTAATAACAGTAAACGGTGAAGATTACTGGTTATGGGTAGCATATACTTATATGAAAAGATACCTATTGATGCATATATCTAAAGAGAGGACGCTATTAGTATTATAATTATAAAAAGTTAAGAAAATTATATGGTAGGAAGGTAATATATACTGATGATTAGATGGTATCATCAAGCATAGGTTAAGATAAGCATATTGTTATGGTAGATGGAAAGAATGTTATGGATAACTATTCAGTATAAAGGATAGAACTGTTTTGATGATAACTTTCAATATGAAGGATAAGTAATAGAGAGCATATTACAAAATGGTTTAGACTTCATATCATATCTTAGTTAGATAGATTTGAGTAGATTTCTACTGCTAGATGGTGAAGTTAACAGAGCCAAAAAAATTGATCAGAATAATATCAAACTATTATTATAGTAATTGAGGAGATGGTACAGAAAGTAATAATATATATAAGTTCTATGCTTATAATAATTATGGCATATAACATAACTAATAGTATGAACTATGTTAATGCATACCATTACTCAAATAGAAGGTGGGAGAGTACAACGGTGAACCTCTGCTATGATACATATGGTTTAAGCTATCTTAGAATAGATGGAAGGACAAATAATGTTAGTAA
Organism: uncultured Nitrosopumilales archaeon; assembly: GCA_964563995.1. GTDB lineage: Archaea > Thermoproteota > Nitrososphaeria > Nitrososphaerales > Nitrosocaldaceae > JBBIQH01. Next base: position 2,161 of record CAZLZM010000159.1, on the reverse strand, counting down.
GGCTACAAGTCAATTGGATATAGCAAGAAATGATTGGAATAACCAACCATCTATCTTTACGTTGAATAGAATAAGTGGACAGTACTGTAATAACTGGATATATGCAGCTAATCTTAGTAGAGGAGAAGATAATACTGCAGCTACAGCAATGTTATGTGTTAGGGAAGGGTTTGGAGAAAGATGTGCTATACTAGATATACCCCTGACTTTCCTACTGGTTATATAACTAGAGCATCAATAACATTCAACACATCATTTGATTGGTTTACCATCCAGAAATGCCCTTCAAATCTAGACGTTAGGGAGAGAACCCTTAGCTATGTAGCAAGACACGAGTTCGGTCATTGGGTGTCATTTAACCATACTTTTGGTTCTCCTTCAAGCTCAGTTATGTATTATAATTATGATTGTAATAGCAGAAACTCTGTTAAACCGGATGATAGTAGGGAGTTAAGCAGTATATATGGGTGATGAACTGTGAATAGATACCCTCTAACAGTAGCAATAATGGTAGTTTGCATATCAGTAACGGTTACTACTATCATTCTTGCGTATATAAATACTGCTAATAATATTAACAGTATAAGAGATACTAGGGCAACGTCATCAACGCATATAGAGGATACATTGGAACTGTTTAGACGTACTCACTATATAGATTATACGCGTCGTAATACTATGGGCGAAGGCGAACCGTTCTCTTTAGATTACATGGCAAGAGTATCACATCACATAATAATAGGGAAGATAAAGGGAAGTTATATGGTAAATGAGAAGTTGACTCCTAACCTTACGATGAGTATGGATAGGGCAACCCTAGAAGTTGAACGGGATATAACTGGCAACTACAGGGAGAAGGAGATATTCTTTAGAACATTCCCAGGCAAGTTAACAGGTGTAATGCCTAACGATACGGTGCTGGTATTCATAGTGAAGGATGATGAACCTGCACCTCTTAGCCCCTTTGGTGATGATTACTATCTACTTATGGGCAAGGCTGGTATATACAAGATAGTTGATGGCAAGGCTTATGGATACTACCACGATGGTATAGAGTTGGAAGAATTACTAAAGATAATAGAAGATGCAAGGAGTAAGAGGATAAAGGATATAACGCTTAAAGCAGAACTGATAGTCTTAGGGAGGATAAGCAAGATAGAACCAATACTACTCTACCCACCTCATCCAGATGACCCAGCCAATGAGAAGTATATAATATCCTCTAATATCACATTAGAAGTAGAGGAGGAGCTTACTGGTAACTACAAGGAGAAGGAGATTGTATTCTTTGGTATGAGAGATGATATCAGATGCAAGGTTGGGGATAGATGCCTAGTATTCCTAAAGTATGGTACGCTTGAGCGTTATGAGCCTATGATAAATAAGGATAAAGTGGCATCCTATTATAACATTTATCAGGAATGGCCTACAGATGGCTCATACAAGATAATGGTTGATGGTAAAGCGTATGGAGATGAGTTCCCAGAAGGCATAGATGTAGACATGTTAGTAGCGAAGATAAAGGAGTATAGGCTGAATAAATCACCATAAGATGAGTATAGTTATTTGATCAACTTCTGATCCCAATTGATATATACATAGCTTTAAGGAATCTGTATCCAAGCTTAAAGCAGCTCTCTTTCCCAGACATGAAGCTCAAAAGTTTCTCCATTAACTATAATTGCTATAGTACAGTAGTTCAATACATCTTTGAGGATAATCTCAGCGTAATGCACTTCTTGTATATGAACATCTTATAGATAGTATCTCTTTACTATCAATATCTATAGCAGTCAATACGAATATCTGCTCTTTGCTATCTTTGCTAGCCTCATCGATTGCTATACATCTTCTTACCTCTTCTCAGGTTTGTAATATCTTATTTAATGTATTATAATACCATAACCTAACAGATTCATGACTAAAGTTACCAAACTGATACATCTATATGATAAGCCAGAATGATACAATAATAATGATTATGATGCTACTATCTTTATATCTATTGGTACTTTCCTCTTGAATATATTCTCTTTAGTTTAATTATTGTATCTTCAGCAACAACACTATTACTATCAAGAGTAGAGGTATTAGCAATAGCAGTAGTAGTATTAGTAGTAGTAGAAGAATGGAACTCCATATGTACCTTAACTAACCTTGC
>CAZLZM010000158.1:0-2822 GCA_964563995.1 uncultured Nitrosopumilales archaeon | reverse complement strand
TATGGACTTTAGAGCCAGTAGAGTCTAATGATATTATCAATGGTTCATCATCATTATTCTTTATATCTAACTTATATAGTTTGATTAACCTCTTCCTTATCTCTGAGTAATCTACTGGCTTAAGTTCTGGTATTAATCTATTTAATGCTATAGTGAAACCTTCTAATTGCCTATATGGTATATCTAGCATATACCTTATTAATGCTAAGAATTGTGCATAGCTATTAGTAATCTGGTATGGTCTACCTACTTTACCTTTATTCATCTCTTCTAACTCCTTATCATAATTCTTAACAAAATCTAATGATACTAAGATCTCCCCTCTCTTTATTAATCTCTCATCTACCTCATGCCAATTCATACCATTAGTATTTGTTAAGGGGATCAATAAAGATATAGGTTAGTCCACAAAGCATAATTTATTAGTAACAACCATCTATACATTATTTGTTTGTTATGAAAGTATCTGTATCTGGGGTTAGAGGAATATTTCCTAATGATCTTAATCTAGAGAATATTATAGCATATATAAGAGCATTCTCCTACCTAGCATTTAATAACTCATGTGTATTAGCATATGATGCTAGAACAACTGGTAAGTTAATATCAAGAGTAGTATCAGCAGCATTAAGGTGCCAAGGTATAGATGTATATAATCTTGGTATCGCACCTACGCCAGTTCTTGTAATGGCGAGTAGACAACGTAAGGATATAGGTGTTATGATAACTGCATCTCACAATCCATTGAATTGGAATGGTATCAAATTCATAATCAATGGAAGATGCGTATTCGATGAAGAGCTAAAGGAGATACTATCAAGAGTTAATGAGAGTAAGGATATTGGTAGTGTAATGTATTATAAAAACAGTAATAATGAGATAGGCAAAGAATACAGTATACATAATACGAATTATATCAGAGAGTTAATACAATTCATTAATGATAATATACAGAATATAGCAGGAGGGGTAAAGTCATCCAATCCAATGGTTGTTGTAGATACATCAATAGGGACTGTAAAAAGATATATTCAGGCAATATACTCTAACCTTGGATTTAAATATGTTACAATGATAGATAGCAATGAACCAGATCCTACAAGTAGAAGTTTAACAGAGCTAAAAATGCTTACCTCTAACAATGGTATAGGATTTGCATTTGATAGTGATGCTGATAGGTTAGTAGTAGTTAATCAAGGCAAGGTTCTAAGCCCAGATGATACACTACTGCTATGTATAGCATCACTTATTGACAAGGCAAGTTACAGTATCAACTACCGCTCTACTACCATAACTGTAAGCGTGGATACAAGTAACTCCATAAGGGATCTAGCAAGCTCATATAACTGTAAGTTATGCTATGCTAAGGTAGGAGAATCAAATATGGTTAAGAGTATGCTTAATAACAATAGCATCATAGGAGGTGAAGGGAGCAGTGCAGGTTTTATAATGAACAACTTTAACTCATGTAGGGATGCCATACTTGCATCACTGCTAATACTTCTCATCAATGAGCATGTGGATAAGATACTTGAAGAATACTCAAGGTACCATATAAAGAGAGGTAAGGTAAGTGTAAGCACTGATATAGATGTTAACAAGGTTATAGATGGTATTATAAGCAAGAGTCATGGTGATTACTCAGAATATCTAAGCATAGATGGTGTGAAGTTTATAATAGACGAGCATACATGGGTACTTATAAGAGGCTCAAATACAGAGCATGCAATTAGATTATCTGTGGAGTCTATAAGCCATGAGAGAACCAATACTCTATATAGAATCTATGAAGATAAGATAGTAGAGGCATGTAATAATGCTAGGAGAGAGGGATATAATTAAGATCATAACATATAGACTAAGTAAGTATAGTAAGAGTAAGGGTAAGAGCATAGATGAACTATACGATGATATTGATGTTGTAAGGTTAGACCATTCAATTATAGCATTGAAGTGTGATATGCTTGTGCAAAGTACAGATGTGCCTAAGCAGATGAAGCTATGGCAAGTAGCAAGGAAGAGTATAGTAGCATGTGTAAGTGATATGGCTTGCAAAGGCATAAAACCTTTATATGCACTTATATCATTAGCATTACCCTCTTCTATCAGTAAGAGGGATGTATACTCTTTAGCCTATGGATTTAGGAGGGCTGAGAAAGAGTTTGGTATAAAGATAGTTGGAGGCGATACTAACGAGGGTAAAGAGCTAGTTATAGACTGTTGCATGGTAGGCTTATGTAGTAAAGGTAAGGGTAGCAGCAGTAGTTGTTGTTATGTTAAACGCTCTGGTGCAATGCATGGAGACGTTATAATAGTATCTGGTCCATTTGGCTATACTAAGGCAGGATTGATGATCTTAATGCATGGAGATAGATTCAAGGCTAGTAGGAGGTTTAAGAGCACAGTAATTAATAGCGTACTATTACCAGAACCAAGGCTTAAGTTTGGTTTAGCATTAGCAAAGTATGCAACATCATCGATGGACTCTAGTGATGGTTTAGCAATAACATTGCATACAATGAGCAGGTTAAGCAATAAGAGGTTCATAATAGAAAGACTCCCAACAACTAAAAGTGTAAGAAGGTTTGCAGTAGATAACATGCTCGATCTAAAGGATCTAGTACTATATGCTGGAGAAGAGTATGAGATAGTTGCTACCGTAAGGACAGATATGCTAGATAAGGTACTAAGATTGGCAAGGGATAATGGATGTAACGCCATGGCAATAGGTAAGGTTGAGTATGGCTCTGGTGTATTTCTAAAAGAAGATGATAAACTTGTAGAGATAGAGGAGAGGGGTTGGGAGCATTTCAAAGAAAGAT
>CAZLZM010000157.1:0-2915 GCA_964563995.1 uncultured Nitrosopumilales archaeon | reverse complement strand
AGAATATTATACTTATATTAATTTAGAATTATGATTGTTATAATTATTATTTAAATTAATTATCATTTCATAACAATTTAATTAAAATTATCTATTAATTACCTAATTCAGCAAGAAACCTCACCTTAAGGCGAGAAGTATCAACTAATTCTCTTCCTTCCATATCATAGATCTTAGTCTCTTACCTACATGCTCTATTTGGTGCCTCTCTAACTCTTTCATGTACTTCTCAAATGCATTTCTACCTTCTTTATTATATACATTAACCCACTCTTCAGCAAACCTACCAGATTGTATCTCTTTAAGCACTTCTTTCATCTTTGCTTTTACACTTACATCTATAACCCTTGGCCCCCTTGTTAAACCACCATATCTAGCGGTCTCACTAACCCTGGCATACATACCGTTTATTCCATACCTTTGAATAAGATCTACTATGAGTTTAAGTTCATGGAGACACTCAAAGTACGCAACCTCTGGCTTGTAACCTGCCTCAACAAGAGTCTCAAACGCTGCTAAGATGAGTGAATGTGCCCCTCCACATAGATTAACCTGTTCACCAAACCAGTCAGTCTCAACCTCCTCCTTGAATGTAGTCTCTATAACACCTGCCCTAGTACACCCTATACCCTTTGCTATTGCTAAGCATCTATCCCATGCCTTACCTGTTGCATCTTGATATACCGCTACTAATGCTGGTGTACCAAAGTTCTCAAGGTAAAGTTCCCTTAATCTTTGACCTGGTGCCTTTGGTGCAACCATGAATACATCAACGTAGCTTGGAGGTTTTATCCATTGCCAATGTATTGCTGCACCATGTGCAAAGCAGAGTGCTTTACCTTTGCTAAGATACGGTTCTATCTCTTCTTTATATACCTTAGCCTGTTCCATATCTGGTAATAATACTAGGATTATACTTGATGATTTTACAGCCTCGCTAACGCTCCTAACATCATGCCCATCCTTTACTGCTTGATCATAGCTCTTGCCCTTTCTAACCCCAATTATAACATTCAAGCCAGAATCTCTTAGGTTATTTGCTTGTGCATTACCTTGTATACCATACCCTAGCACTGCTATAGTCTCATTCTTTATAGTCTCCAATGATACTTGCTCGTCTTGCCATTGTCTTGTCATATAGTAAGATTAAATTCAAGATATTAATACTCTTCCATCAAGATTATTTTAATTAATTAATACTCAATAGTTTTATTTATATATTGGGAGTAAAGTAAAAGGAGATTTATTAATTAACTATTAATTGAACAAATAATTATTTTATACTATTATCTTACTTGAGCAATTGATGCACTCAAGTATAAGTCTACTATTACAATCTTCTCCATACCTTGTTACTATTCTAAACTTCTTATTGTTACATACTGGGCATATCGGGCATGCTCTAACCTTCAACCAATAACAATATAGTTGCATTAATATTTAGCATTTGTGTTAAGATCATTATAATAATGATATTACAATAATAATGATATAGTATAACGTGTGTATTTTTATATTATTATATTATTATTTTATATAACTATACAGAAAATCACCACTCCTGAGGCCTGCTTTCTGCTCTTGCTATTACCTTTAATCTGTTAACTCCATCTATTGAGTCTATTATCCTTGCGACTGCTTTAGGTACTAGATGCTTCCACTCTTTGCCCTCGAGCATTAATGTTCTAATCTTGGTAGCATTGTATAGTTCTCTATTAAATAACAAAGGTTCATTTACCTTGATACCCTCTTTGCCTAATAGCATGGATACATATTCATTCCCTGTATATACTACATCAAACCTTGGAGTATATGACTTGAGATGTGCGTACCATCGTGCATTGTTCTCATCGTTTGGTATAGCAAGTATATAGCATTTATCCAACGGTACACCCTCTTCTCTTAAAGCCTCATGTATCATCCATACTCTCTCTCCTGCAGTAAAGGGGTCCTTAAGCAAGTAATTGAACTGGGCACTTGCAACTACTATTATCAGCTCATCATGTATTTGCAGTATATGCTTAACCAATTTCATATGCCCATTATGGAATGGCTGGAATCTACCTATTATCATAGCCCTACTCATGAATATGTTAAGATAAATTAAATATATATGAATAGAAGGGACAGAATAATTTGAACAATATTTAAATCTAATTTAATAATTAGATTTGAATTAAGAGATGATAGTACACTGTAATATATGCAATAAGGATATGGAATCTAATGATGTAGATGAGCATATCAAGAGTAAAGAACATGAAGTAAACCTAGAAAGGTTAAGACAGATCTTCAAGGATAAGGTTTATGAGGATAACGCAATAGGCATAAATCCATGATTATAATTGCAGTTTTATTAATAAAAATAATATTAATAATCTCTTTCTACCAACCATTCAATATATGAGTAGATCTTTTCTTTATCAGTTACACCTATCATATCTATAATATTAATACGGGTTCTAAACTCATTTATCTTATCGGTGCTAACACTTATCATTGGGTATTTACCAATTGCTCCTACTATTCTACCATCATCTTTACTTACACCGTTCTTATGCAGAGCTAACACTGCTTGTCCAGCATAGTGCCCCTTTGGATCATTGCCACATAGTATAAGGTACCTTATCTTCTTATTCTCTGCAATGTAATTCACAAGCATATCTATCCCCTTGTTCTCTGATAACAATCTACCTACTACAGCTATCCTTTGCATTATATCTTCATCCTCTGCTATACTCTTAAGCAGATCTATACTTGCTAGAGTACATACGGCTATGCTTGAACCCTTGCCTATATGAACTGTATCCTTAATTGGTAGCATTGCTTCACATATCTTACTTATGAGATCTTCTATCCTCTTTAGCAATATATACTCTCCATAACCTTTATTTATTTATTATTTATCATTTAAC
>CAZLZM010000156.1:0-2957 GCA_964563995.1 uncultured Nitrosopumilales archaeon | reverse complement strand
AGATACTACTAAATAAGCTACCCAAGGAGCTTGGGGAAGTTACGCTTGGGGAGATGTTAAAGTCTATGAACCAAGAAGCCTCGCCTTTTAAGGCGGGGTAGCTCACATTGATTAATCATCCCAGAACCCTCTAGTCTTTATATACTGCATCTCAGCCTCATATACACGCCTTACAAGTATATCCTCACTACTATCATCATACATACGAAGTATCCTTGTTGCACTATCAACACCTATTCCATAACCAGAGAGTACAAGTAATGCCTTCTTACCGAATGTGTATATAAGTGATGCACACTTCCATGCTCTCCTGAACCTATGCTCTTGATCATCGCTTAACCTTTTATGTCTTATCTTTAGCATTATTGCATTTAAAGTATCATCATCGTAAGGGTGTATTGCTGCTATTATCCTAGAGTTGCACCTATTACAAAATATGTTATCTGGTGCACTACCAACATCAACTATCTTATTATAACCACATGTTAGACATACAAGCCTATGCTTGGTGTTCATAAGCCTATCGTATACCATCCTAACTATACCCTGTTCATCGCTTAATGATTTAAACCCATTAGCATAGCCTGACTCTCGCTCTATAATTGGTTCTGCTAATGGTGATATGCTATCAACATCAACCCATATAACATCAATCTGACCTTCCCTTATACCATCAAGTATCTTATTGGTCAGTTCTATATCATACTTCTCATGTAGCAATTCCCTTAGTGCTTCCTTAACTATAGGTGTATCCTTGTACCTCTCATATAACACCCTTGCTACTCTCCTATCATACACCACATCACCATCAACTATACCAAAGCGCTTTGCTATATTCCATACTTTCCAGTTTAAGCCGTGTGTATTTATCAAGGATGCTGTTATAACACTTACAGTATCATACTTGCTATACAAACACTCATACACCTTGTCCTTGCTTATATTTGAGTTAGAGCTTAGCATTATCCTATATGCATCTGCCCTAGAATTGACAACATAGCCTAACATTGATGAGAGTATGGTTGATAGTAATGCTGCTAGAGTATTGTTAACCCTTGTTCCAAAGCATGTATGGATAACTAAGATTGACTCATTCTTTACATGCTCTATAACGATCCTCTTCTCATCTGGTATTGTATTAAGTTGCTTAAAGGTAGAATTTATAATGCTCTTACTACTATCGCTTATAATATAATTATTGCCATTAACTATTGCCCTCCTAATCTTACCTACTAGAGTTGCAGTTGCATAATCTACTGGGATCATCTCACCACTCCAGTAAGGAATGTTCATACTTGCCCCATAGTATGGTTCAACGTTAACCATTAACCTTTGGTAATCCACTGAGATAACCTTCCACTGTAATCCTTTTAGTATGAATATACTACCTTGATCACAGTAATCTCCAACGAACTCCTGATCCAATGAGCCTATAACCTTATTACTAATGATATCAAATACATCAAACTTTAATACATCTGGTATCATAGATACATTATCATAGTAGTATATCCTTGCATTTGCTGCCTTGTATACAAACCTATCTCTATCATACATCACTATACTTTGCTTAGCAAGAAGTTCAAGGCATCCTTCAATATCATCTATGCTTATATCCTTGAATTGATATGCCTTGCTTACTATCTCAAATGCTTCATGAACACTAATATAATCTCTATCATGCTCTAATGCTAAGCCTACAAGATGATGTGCTAGCACATCCAATGGGTTATCATGAATTCTCTGCTCCTCTATCGAGCCTCTCCTTAATCTAGTTAGTATTGCTAATGCCTCAAGTTCATCGTCAACGTTACCTGCTATAATAAGACCATTTGCATGCTTACCTACACCATGCATGCTCCTCCCTATCCTCTGAGCCATCTTAGATACTTGTCTAGGGGAGCCATAGTGTATAACCATACTTATTGAGCCTACATCTATACCTAACTCTAATGATGATGTGCATACAACCATGCTAGTATTATCGTTAGAAGTACCATTGCTACTTATGTTACTACTCTTGCTCTTGCTCCTTAACCTCATCTCAGTATCCTCCCTAACCTCCCTTGATAGTGAGCCATGATGCACATCAATACTCACATTTTGATCCTGTACATGCATCATTATACTTGCAACATACTCAGCCTCATCCCTTGTGTTGGTGAATAGAAGCACTGATCCTCCTCTACACTTATCTTCTACGTAATCAAGTATATATGATGCTATTATTTGCATTGGGGCATCAATATACTTTATCTCAACATCATAATGCCTTAGCCTGCTATCCTTTACTACAGCACACCTTCTTCCATTGCCAGCAAGGAATCTTGCAGCACTATCTATACTGCTTATTGTAGCACTCAAACCTACCCTAGTAACATGCCTATTGGTTAACCTCTCAACCCTCTCCATGCTTATTGCTAAATGGGCACCTCTCTTACTCTGTAGCAACTCATGTATCTCATCAACTATTATCCACTCTACATTATGCAAGGCATTACGCATATTACTTGCTAGTATTATTGCTAATGTCTCTGGTGTGGTTATAAGTATATCTGGAGGGTTTGATAGGATCTTCTTTCTTCTATATTGGCTTGTATCACCATGTCTAACATCTACTCTTAAGTTAAATGAGTTAGCATAGTATGTTATCCTTCTAAGCATATCTCTATTCAATGCTCTTAATGGAGTTATGTACAATACCTTTACTCCAGTGCTACAATTGTTATTACTACCTTCTTCTTTATTATTATTATTACTATGCTCATCTGCAAGCATAGCCATTATAGGTATCATTGCTGCCTCGGTCTTACCAGAACCGGTTGGTGCTATAATTAGAGTATTAATCCTTCTAATGATTAATGGTATACTCTCCTCTTGAATCTTAGTTAAACCAGTATAACCGAGCTTTGCATAGTAATCTTTTACAATCTTCTCATCTATCATACTCATTTATT
>CAZLZM010000155.1:0-2969 GCA_964563995.1 uncultured Nitrosopumilales archaeon | reverse complement strand
CATATTATGCTTTGAGCGCATCTTACTTATTTTCTTCTCATTGCATCAAAGCATAGATTTATTAAAGTACAAAGCCAAATTAGTAATATCTGTTAATCCTAAGAACTCAACACAAGAATGTTACAGATGTGGTAATATAGTTAAGAAGGAGTTAGAAGATAGAACCCATTATTGCCCAAATTGTAATATAAAGATAGATAGAGATTACAATGCTTCTTTAAATATATTGAAGAGAGGTATTGATATTAATAAAGAGACTACCCAAGGAGCTTGGGGAATTTACGCTTGGGGAGATCCTATCAGGGTCTATGAAGCAGGAAGCCCCATCCGTAAGGGTGGGGTAGCTCACATCTTAGTAACCATAACATTCTTATTAAAGAGCGTATTAGTTTAATTATTATTAAAAAAATGATAAGCTTATAACTTAAGTCCTATAGCAACCCCATCCCTTACTGGGAGTACTATTGAGCCTATGCCACCACTACTTATAAGCATAGAGTTGAACCTTGATACCGCTTTACCTTGTTTGCTACTCTCATCTATAACCTCTCCATGCCATAATGCATTATCTGCAACTATTATACCATTCTTCCGTAACCTTGGATAACATAACTCAAAGTACAACGGGTAATCCTCTTTACCATCATCTATGAATACCATGTTAAACTTACCCTTAAGTGTAGGTATAACCTCACGTGCATCTCCTACTATAACCTCTACATAATTACTCAACTCTGCTGCATGTATATTTGCTCTAGCCTCATCTGCCCTGTTGGGGTCTATCTCTATCGTTATAACCTTGCCCTTGTATCGCTTTGCTGCTAAACCAAGCCATATTGCAGAGTAGCCTATTGCTGTACCTATCTCCAGTATCCTAGTAGCCTTTATACCACAAGCAAGTATAAAGAGTAACCTACCTACTAATGGGCCTACTATAGGTATACTCCTCTCCTTTGCTACCTCCTCTATGCTTGAGAGTATGCTAGGGCTCTTATGTATACTGCTTATATAATGCTCGATAGCATCTTTACTTTTGCTACTATCCTTGTTATTATGATACATTATATTAGATTATCTTAGCTGTTAGTATTAAAATTTATCCTAGATATATGTTATAGAAGATATAAAAATTTAATACTAAAGCCTAAACTCATCCATCATATAGTTATAATTATCTGCAATTACATCAATCCTATCTACCTTATCTAACTTATCTTTATACTTTGCTAGTATATTAGTTATCATACCCTTATCCTTTATATAGTAAAGGTTACCGTTCTTAGTAACTATATCCTCATTAACAAGCCTCTTCATATGCCATAATATTGTTGATTTGCTTCTATTAACGTATAGCGCTATATCATCAAGAGTGCATCTATCATTAACAAGCATGAGGTCTACTATCCTCCTAACTATAGGTATCCTTAACATACCTAGTATTCTTGACTCTCTCTCATCTATGCTCTTTGGGTAGTACCTTGTCATACCACCTTGCCTCTTAACCATTATAACCTCTTCGTGCTCAAGCATGTATAGATGGTAAGAGAGTACTCCGTTTACAGTTCCTAAAGATCGTAAGAGTTCTCTGTACCTTATCCCAGGGTTATCCTTTATAACCTTTAATATCATACTCCTGATATCCCTCATCTACCTCACCCTTAGAACCCCCATGAGCAGAAATACTAAAGCAAGTAGAATTAGAAGATGAGGTACCTCAGCATTAAGGAGAGGTACAGTAGTAGTAAATCTTAATGCATTAACAATAATAAGGAAGTCTATGCCCTCTGATATGCTTAATGCTACTAAAGCCATCATCATTAGTAGCATCCTTGTGCTTCTACTCCTATAGTATGCTATGGATGAGATTATAACCAATAGTACTGCTATGAGCACAGTTACCATATGCAGCAATACATGATATACCATATACTCATGTGTTATATGAGGAAGTATGAGCGGTAAAGAGAATACTACTATGGTTGCTAGTATTAGAGTTGCGAGTATGCTCTTATCGGCAAATATAGCATTCTGCATAAATAAATTATTTTATAGATTCTAATTAATTATTTTGGTACAATTATAGAATGGCAACGATTATAAAATAGATAAATAAAGATATATGTTAACAATTATAGATACTAACAGCTCTAAACTTTTGTGGATAATTAAAGTATATTAAAATTAAATTACAAATCGTAGTTCAATCTTTAAAATCTTTATTATTATTTACTAATAAGCTGGTATGCTCATGGTTGCAAATACACACCTTTCCCTGTCAACCCTCTTATACCTACTATCATAGTACTCGAACTCTTTAACCTTGGAGATATGCTTCCTCCACTCTTCATGTATCAATTCATTATACCTTTTTGCTATACCTCTCCTTCTACCAACCTCATGTAGTATTATATGTGATACTTTTGTACAATTCTCAATAGCAAAGAACCTTATCCTCTTGAAATCATGATCTGTAGAGTTAACACCAATGATGGTATCTGTCTTTGAAGTATTTGTATCGTAACCATTGGTTGCTACATAATCTATCCATTGGATTAGACCAAAGTTATCAGTGAAGTACCCTACACTACAGTCAGAGATCAAGGGCTTAAAGTAGGCTAAGTATACATGATATGCGTCCTTACCTTTTTGCCTATGGTGCATTATTAGATCACTTAACCCAAATCTTATCCTTCTAAATAGGGAGTACTCTACTGCTAAGACATCTGTTAGAGTCTCATAATGCAAACCAAAGTTCTTGTTAAGCCACCATTTAAAGAAACTGCTCATCCTCTCTATGTAAGGTAGATCGTTTATTACCCTATGATCTAGTTCTTCATGCTTAACTACATAGATGAATCTTAGGAGCATTAATGGTCAGTTAATTGTAATATACCTAGCAATAAATTTATTTGTATATTGAGGCTCTGTTAACTTAACCACCATCTAGCAGTAGAAATCTACTCAAATCT
>CAZLZM010000154.1:0-2984 GCA_964563995.1 uncultured Nitrosopumilales archaeon | reverse complement strand
GGTTCATATCATACTCATTATCATATCCTTGTTCTATGAAGTGATTGTAAAGGAACCTACATGCTTCTAGGTTAGACTCTAACCTTTGCTCATACAATTTATTAGGATATAGCCTATATTTGTAGTTTAGTATCTGTTGCATTATTATTGTTACTTCTATTATATGGTATTTATTTGTATAGTATCATCCCGCCTTAAAAGGCGAGGTTTTAGTTCTTTTATAAATTATGCTTGTTAATTAATTGTTACTAGCGTTGATGCTATTACTGCTACCAGTGTTACTTATGCTAGAGCTAGTCTGTACCTGCTCTTCCTGCTTAACTCCTTCTATTGCTGTCTTCTCTTCAATCTTAGTCTCTTTAACCTCTTCCTTCCTCTCATGCACCTCTATGAACCTTATACTCTTTATGCTCTTTACATACTTGAATATATCATTTGCTATACCTCTCTTAACTATCTGTAAGCCCTCTTTCATATAGTACTCCTCTGGTATAAAGACCTCTACCATACCATCGTTAATAACTACATTCAGCTTATCCTGCTTCACTGGCATCCTTCTCCTTATTAATGCAACTACTTTCTCCTTATCATCATCTAACACCTTAACTACCTTGAAAGAGTATGTTATAGTCCTACCAGCAAGTCTATGGTTAAAGTCTATCTGAACTCTACCAGAGCTTATTGATCTTATTATACCCATCCTGTTATCCATCTCTATAACATCTCCTACCTTTACCTCATCAGCCTTATCTCCTAACTTCCGTAGGGGTATAAGCCTAACCTTGTTAGGATCCCTTGAACCAAATGCCTTCTCTGGCGGTACATCTACAGTTATATCCTCATTGATGTTAGCATTTACCAATGCCTCATCGAAACCCTTAAGTACCCAGCCCTCTCCAACTGCTACAAGCCTGGGCTCATAAAGCCTATCATGCTCATATATATTATGCTTCTTTGCATCCTCCTCCCTTGTAGTATCTATTACCTCTTCGGTATCCTTAACTATTGCAGTATAATCTACCAATATAAGCGAACCTTTCTCTAATGGCATACTAATGGATTTCAAATGCTCCCCTTATTAATCTTATACGTTAGGATATCTGATATAATAAATTTTACCTAATCATCATTACTATTACTGCTATGAATGCTTCTGTAACGCAGTGGTTAACTTTACCCCTAACATATCTATAGTTGATGCTACAGACGCAAGTGTTCTCTTAACATGGTATGAGTTAACTTCTCCCATACATCCTACCCTCCATAGCTTCCCCTTCATATCTCCAAATCCTCCAGCAACCAATACCTTAAACTCATTTGCTAACGTGTTTCTAAACCTCTTATCATCTACACCATCTGGGTACTTCAATGCTATAACAGTGTATGATCTACACTTGCTATCAGCAAAGTGCTCAAAGCCCATCTTAGCAAACTCATTATAGAATACACTTGCACACTCTCTATGCCTCTTTATCCTATTCTCCAAACCCTCCTCCTCTATGATGGTTAGAGCCTCATGAAGAGCAAAGAACAATGGTAATGCTGGGGTGAATGGTGTCTCAGCACTCTCAGCATAGTACTTGAGATACCTGGGCAGGTTAAGGTAAAGTGTACTAGGAGGGTTATCTTGCATGAACCTCTTTGCTTTATTACTTAACGATAACATGGCAACACCAGGAGGGGCAGCTATACACTTCTGGCTTGCTGTTATACATATATCTACTCCCCACTTATCAACTGGCATATTATCACCAGCAAAGTTAGATACCGCATCAACTACAAAGTAAGAATCATCTCTAGCAATAAGATCCTTAACCTTCTCAAGCCATGTTATCCTTGTACCAGTTGAGGTCTCATTGTATACAACGTAGAATGCCTTTATGTTCTTGTTGTTATCAAACGCTTCTTTTACCTGCTCAAATGATGGTATCTGCCCATATGGTGCCTTAACCTTTATAGCCTCTCCTCCAGCAAGTTCGATCATCTTTGCTAGCCTCTCACTGAACTCTCCGTTAACAGGTATTATTGCCCTATCCCCTTTACGTATTAGGTTAACAACAGAAGCCTCAACTGCACCAGTACCACTAGATGTTAGCACTACTATATCATTCTCTGTCTGGAATACATACTTTAACTTCTCCTGAAGGCTTCTATACAGCATCCTAAAGTCATCACTCCTATGATTTATTATAGGAGTTAGCATAGCCTGCATAACCCTGTATGGTACATTCGTTGGTCCTGGGATCATCACTAAATACTCTGGTGGATAGATCATTATGCACTTCTATCCTAGTACTCTTACATAAACCTTTGTGTAAGATACCACTAGTGTATAGTATGCTTGGCATAGTTACCATGTAGACTATACAATACCTTTATCCTCTCAACCCCCTTAACCCTATCTATCACCCTTGTAACCTGTTCTGGTACTAATGAACCCCAATCTCTATCATCTGCTATCCTTGCTCTAACCTCTGTGCCAGATAGCATGCTTCTATTAATCAATGGTATCTCCATCACATTCTTTCCATGCTCCTTGAATAGTAACTGTGTGAATGGCTCATTTGTAAATACGATATCGTAATGGGGTACTTGCATGTTAACCTGCATAACCCAGAGATAGTGTATATCTACATCGTATACAGGTATCGCATGCCAACGCTTAGCATCTATACCATATGCATCTAGTGTAGATTTTATCATCTCAATCCTCTCCCCTGCTGTGAATGGATTTCTATACTCATGGCTCTTGTTTGCTGAGCCTACAACTATCCATAGTGTATCTACATTCTTTAATGCATACTCTACAGCACTAAGATGCCCAAGGTGGAATGGTTGGAATCTACCTATTAGAAGTCCATACATAGGAGTTATCTTTAGATGGAGGTAAATAAAGGTCTTGATATCCAAGAATCTAATTTAATTATTAGGCGATTGGCTAATATCAGCCACCAATTCTATCCTACTGTAACTATATCATCTTA
>CAZLZM010000153.1:0-3133 GCA_964563995.1 uncultured Nitrosopumilales archaeon | reverse complement strand
GGTATGCATCCTTTAACTCAGTAATATGCATATTCATTTCATACTCATCTGTGTATCCTTCTTCTATGAAGTGGTTATATAAGAATCTACATACTTCTAGGTTAGATTCCAACCTTTGCTCATACAGTTTATTTGGGTACAGTCTATACTTGTAGTTTAATACTTGCACCATTATTATTCTTCTTATACAGTATTTAAATATATTGTTCGTACTGGTGATAGTATCATCCCCGCCTTAAAAGGCGGGGTTTTCGTTCGTTGATATATAAACTAAGCACTGAATGATAATATATAGTAACTGTAGATTTATTCCTTAATATGAAGATGACACCAGATTACCTTAAGAATCTGATAGATTTAAAGAACAATAATTATGTTGAGATAAGATATCATAGTAGAATGTTAAATGAGGTTAGGTTCACAAATGGTAAGCAAGAGAGAACAAGGGTAGTGGTAAAGGCTGGTGTAGGTATAAGGGTATTGAAGGATGGTTGTTGGGGTTTCAGTAGCACCAGTATGCTCGATAGGCAATCCTTGATCAAGACATTAGATAATGCTATAAAGGCTGCAGATGCATTAGCATACGGTAAACGTAATAGAGTAAAGGGCTTGGCAGATGCAAAGTTGGCTGTTGGTGTATTTGAGTATTGTAATAATACAAAGAGTATGGACATAAAGGATATCATAGAGGTTGTTAAAGATGCAGAGAAGGAAGCAAGGAAGGTAGATAAGAGGATAAAATCAGCATCGTGCTTCTATAGAGAGATAATAGATGATAAGATAATAGTTACAAGTGATGGTGCATCCGCTGTTATAAAGGACTCAAAACCAGAGTTCGTTGTTACAGCTATCGCAGCAAGAGGAAGCAAGAAGGTAAGCGCAAGCGAGGGTATAGGAATAACAGGTAACTACTACGATCTATTCAAGCATAATACTGCGTTTGATTTTGCAAGAAATGCAGCAGAGAAGGCATTAAAGTTACTTGATGCAAAGATACCTAAGGGTGAGAGAACTACAATAATACTTGACCCTGCTATGGTTGGTCTGCTTGCACATGAGGCTATTGGGCATGTAGTTGAGGCTGATTTTGTACTCTCTGGCTCAATAGCAAGGGATATGCTAGGCAAGGAGGTTGCTAGTAAGATTGTAACCTTGGTTGATAGTGGGGCGTCTGATATAGTAGGTAATGCTGCTGGCACTACACTGGTAGATGATGAGGGTGTGTTAGCACGTAGGGTTAAGATAATAGATTCTGGTATATTAAATGAGTGCTTGCATAATAGAGAGAGTGCATACATATTTAATGTAGAACCTACTGGCAATGCTAGGGCATTTGAGTACGATGATGAACCATTGATAAGGATGAGGAATACATACATAGAGCCCAGAGATTATATGCTAGATGAGATGGTAAAGGAGGTTAAGCATGGTTACATGCTTAAAGGAGCAAGGAATGGGCAGGCAGATGCAAATGGTGAGTTCATGTTTGGTGCTCAAGAGGCTTACCTTATAGAACAAGGTGAGGTTAAAGAACTACTAAGGGGCGTGAGTGTATCTGGTATAACTATAGATGTGTTGAAGAGCATAGATGCTATAAGCAAGGACTTCAAGTATGATATAGGTACAGGTTACTGTGGTAAGTATCAGCCTATGAAGGTGGATGGTGGAGGAGCATATGTAAGGTGCAATGCTACTATAGGTGGTATACAGTATGAGTGATGCTAGGGTAAACTTTAACACACTACTACTAGATACATGTGAGAGAGCAGTTAAGAGAGCATTAAGGCTTGGTGCACATGATGCAGAGGCCTATGCTTTACTCTCTAAGCATACTTCAGTATTCCTAGAGAATAATGATATAAAGCATATTAAGGTACATGAGCCTAATGGTATAGGTATCAGGGTTATATATGATAAGAGGGTAGGATTTGCTTCTATCAATAGTTTAGAGCATGAAAGGATAGACCAAGCTGTAGAGGTTGCATTAAGCATAGCAAAGGCAAGTAAGAAGGACAAGCATAACATACTTGCTGAACCAACGAAAGTAAATATGTTATCTAACGTATACGATAGAAACATAGAGTATTTCAGCATAGAGGATGGTGTCAACTATGCTAAAGATATGCTAAATGTAGCAAAGAATTATGATTCAAGGGTAAGTGTAGATAGTGGGTTCTTCGAAGCATCAATGCTAATACATGCTATATATACTAGCACTAACATATCTTTGCATGAGAGGATAAGCATATTCTCATACAGCATAATGGGTATGGCTAGGGATGGTATCATGGTATCAAACTTTGATGTTCAGAGTAGTGCTACCCATATGCTAAAGAGTATAGATGTTAACAGTGTAGCATTAAACTTTGCAAAGAATGTTGTGAATACATTAAATAGCAAAAGATGTGAGAGTTTCAAAGGACAGATGATACTTGCACCAAATGCTGCAATAGATATAATAAAGGAGCCCATAGTATTCTCTATAAATGCATACAACGTGTATAGAAGGGCAAGTAGGTTTACAGATATGCTAGGCAAGGAGGTTGCTAACAGTAATCTAAGCATTATAGATGATGCTACTTTTACCGATGGTGTAAATGCATTCTCATTCGATAGAGAAGGCTCTACATGCAAAAGAAATGTAATAGTGGATAAGGGTATACTAAAGACATTCATTCATAACACATATACTGCAAGCAAGGCAAAGGTTAAGAGTACTGGCAATGCATCTGGTGGCATAAACACTCCCCCATTGATAGACTCTACAAATTTTATAATCGATGCAGGAGATATAGATTATGATGGGATGATAAAGGAGGTTAAGCACGGCGTGATAATAAATAGGTTCTCTGGTAACGTTAATGCTGTAGATGGAAACTTCTCTGGAGTTGTTAAAGGCGGTTACCTTGTAGAGCATGGGGAAATGAAGCATCCAGTTAGGGAGATCATGGTTGCTGGTAATGTATTTGATGCTCTTAAGAGCATATCAATGCTATCAAAAGAACGGTTCTTAGTGCTTGATTCACTACTTCCATACATAGTGGTTGATAATATATCATTTACATGATACTCGGCAAGAAAGCCTATGGTTTTAACCATGGAATGAAGGCTCTGTTAACTTAACCACCATCTA
>CAZLZM010000152.1:0-3160 GCA_964563995.1 uncultured Nitrosopumilales archaeon | reverse complement strand
TTAAACCAGAGCAGATATACACATTACCTTTGCATTACTTCTACTTCTACTCACAGGGAGAGGAAGTAACAAAGGGTTTAGCAAAGAGCTATGTTATATGAATGGATGAATATAGACTACTCATTAATCTCTTAGATAGATTTGGGTGAATTCCTACTTATAGATGGTGGTCAAGTTAACAGAGCCGGGTTCTGGAGCTATGCTAAGGAGAGATTGTTAAGGTATCATGTTAGTAGAGAGGCTGTTTCCTTATTACCTTAAAGAGTGAGTTTAGATATAATAATAGAGGTAAATGTATTTGATAAGATAGTTAAAGTAATTAGAGGATAATATTGAGGAATAGCTAAAAAATAAGATTATGGGTGTATCACTACTGCACTGCTGCTCTCCTGCTCCTCAGCCTGTATGCAAGGAGTGCGAAAGGTGCTGCTATCACTCCAGCAACACCCAGTATAGACTCTGGTATGACCTGGAATGTCACCTCTAATGTTAAAACAACACTACTATTCTTTGTAAAGTCAGCAATTATATGCCATTCACCTGCCTCGGTTAGGGGTATAGGACTACTTAGCCAGATAAATGGGTCTGGTATAGTACCAGGTGCCCAATCCTCATCAAACATTGGTATTGTACCACTTGGTGCATTAGCATAGACATGAAGATCATTTATGGTTACTGGGGAGCCCATACTCAAGAACAGAACACCACACTGCACACTCTCCCCTACGTTCAGTGGTGGTTCATGGGGCAATAAACAACCTAAAGCATAGAGACTGCCAGTGCTGAATGAGTAGGTGAAGTACTTATACTCCCCTATTATCTCATCAGTAAGACCGTACTCCTTACCGATCGCTTCGAGTAACTCAGGATCAATCGACTGCTCAGTCCCCTCCTTTATTACCGTAGCCAACTCCTTCCAGAAGTCCTCTGGATTATTATATAGGAAGTAACCACCTGTGTACCTTGCTGCCTCAGCCCTATCCATGTACACTGTCATCAACACTGTTGATAGTACCGCCACCACAGCCAGTACCCTAACACTCCCAGTATGGGTCATGTATATCCTCTCCTCTTTCTATATATATATATATATTCAGAAGTTTCATACTAGGAGTAGTATGATTCTCAGAGCATATATGTTATATAGAACTCATTTAAAGATACTTAACTACCTTCCTATCTATCATATGGAGTTTGTAGAGCTTACAGATAGTGAATGGCATTAGTAAGCATGTACTTACCTTCATTAGAGGTAGAAGACCAAGTTGATGAAAGAACTATAATTAATTTACTTTCTCTATACTGGATGTAGATAATGGATGGATGGATATGCCTATCAATATTCATACGTTACTGCTTGGAGGAGGCTTAAGCATCTACAGGGGCAGGGTATATGGGATTATCCTTAATGTACTATCTTCTGCCAGAGACCATGATATTGTTGTTGCAGTTGATAGTACAACTGTTGAGGCTAAAAAAGGGGGAATTGATAGGATATGATGGATTTAAGCATAAATAATAAAGGCTAAGATACATGTATGTGTATAGATTATTCTATTCCTCTAACTGGTAATGAGCATGACTCTAAACTTATAGAGCTTGTAAGCAAGCTTTATAGAAAGCCTAAAGTTTATGCATCTGCATATGATAAAGATATAAGGAGTAGACTATAAGGAGTTCAGTAGAGAGGTTCTTCTCTGCTTGGCTTAAATTTAGATAGTAATAAGGTATGAGAGGTTAGCAGTAATGTATAGTGCATTTGTTAATATTAGCATGTATAATGTTATCTAGTATGGAGTTTAAATATAGATAATTATAAAGATGTAGTTAATTAGTGTAGAGAATATATTGAATATCAAGAAATAATAACAACTAAAGTGATAAATCATTTCATAACATAACTATTATATTAATACCATTTTAGTAACTATAGAGATTGAGTTAAACGTATTTAAGTATTTTGAAATGAGTTCTCTGATAACCCTTCTATGTGAGGTTAAAGGATGAAGAGTAAGCCACGTTATCTATATTACAATAAACCAGTTACTGTATGCAGTACATGCTTCACCATTGGTAATTTACACCGTTATAAATACAATAGGGACTTCTGCATAGAGCACTTCTATGTTCACAAGTGTAGTGTAGCAGCCAATGATGTAGATGGTAAGGGCAAGCATAAAGATAGTAATTGATTGACTGGTTTGGGCATAGGTAAGCAGGCATATACTACCATCATGTTTGAGATGGTAGCAATAGCATTAAGCTGTGTAGTGGTTCTGCTCCACAGCAATGTTCATGATGGGTAGCAGTAGTAGCAATATCAACTACCTTGAAGCCTATAACATAGACCTCAAGCATAGGATCCCATGAATCTATACCATAAATCCTATCCATACATTCTTGAACTCCTCTAGGGAGGAGAAACCCTCAACATAGCATCATTGCTCAGCATAGGTTATAAGTTTAAGTGATACAGAGATGATAAACACAAATAGAGCATAGTTAGTTAGAATGGTACTACCATACTATTCTGCTTCTGCTGATTATGATGTGATTAAATAAAAAATAGGTGGTTACTACTAGTGCGCCTTTGTCTTTACACTCCTTCTACTGTACAGGTATAAGGTTCCTATCATTGAGCCTGCTAGACCTATGCTACCTATTATTAACTCAGGCACAACCATGAATGAGTGCACTCTATAGTCTATTCCTGCAAGGTCTATTGTATTGCCATCCTTTGTGAACTCTGCAACGAACCTGTAGTGACCTGCTGTTGGAAAGTCAGATGCTGGGAAGAGTACCCAGAAGCATATATCTGTAGGCTGGAAGCCTGCACCATCTGGACATGTAGCTATATTGCTTGAATCGCCATCTCTCTTTATAACACTTGGGTCTGTATTGTAGTTATGTGTTGGTACACCATCTGGTAGAAGGTAGCAGTGTATATCATTTGCCTGAGAATCGCTATCTATCCCTCCAACACACCATATATCTTGCCCAAGTACTCCAGGATTATTTTCATCTAATGAGTTGCTACCCTGTATTGCTCTAACCTTGGCATTAGGTGGTTGTCCGCCTCCACCACCTCCACCTGATGATTGTGACTCTATTATCACTATACCTCCTGGATCATTAACTCTGCCAATAGCATTATCAGCAT